>JBFGPT010000342.1:0-2359 GCA_041564575.1 Gammaproteobacteria bacterium
CGACCGGCTGGTGATCGCCACCAAGGTGAGCGCCGCCGCAGACTGGCTGCCATATATCCGCGACGGTAAAAATCGCCTCGATGAAAAAAACATGCAGGCTGCCATCGACGGCAGTCTTGCACGCCTGAACACCGAATACGTCGACCTGTACCAGTTCCACTGGCCGGAACGCGATACCAACTTCTTTGGCAAGCTGGGCTACTACCACGCCCCCGACAAGGACGGCGTGCCGATCGAGGAAACCCTGCAGGCCGCCGCCCGCATCGTCGACAGCGGCAAGGTACGTTACCTCGGCATCTCCAATGAAACCCCCTGGGGGGTGCATGAATACCTGCGCCTGGCCGAAACCCGGGGCCTGCCGCGCATCGTCAGCATCCAGAACCCCTATAACCTGCTCAACCGGACCTTCGAGATCGGCCTGTCCGAATTCTCGCACCGCGAGCAGGTCGGCCTGCTGGCCTATTCGCCGCTGGGATTCGGCACCCTGAGCGGCAAATATCTGGATCAACAGCCGCCACGCTCGCGCCTGACGCTGTTTACCCGCTTTACCCGCTACACCAACGCAGCGGGCATCGCCTGCACGCGTGACTACGTACAGCTGGCGCGCCGCCATGGTCTGGACCCGGCACAGATGGCGCTGGCCTTCGTCAATTCCCGGCCGTTCCTGACCAGCAATATCATTGGCGCCACAAGTATGGAACAATTAAAGCGTAATATTGACAGCATCGGGCTGACACTGGATAAAGAGATACTGAGAGAGATCGAAGACATCCATAACCGGCAGCCCAATCCATGTCCCTGAAGGCGAATATCCAACCGTGGAACTGACCCGACTGACCGCTGTTTCACCCGTCGACGGCCGCTACGGCCGCAAGACGGAACCGTTACAGGCCATCTTCAGTGAGTATGGCCTGATCTACTATCGTGTCCTGGTCGAGATACGCTGGCTGCAAACCCTGGTCGCCGCCGAAGCGATCACCGAGGTAGCGCCGCTCAGTCAGCACGCGCGCGAATTCATGGACGGCATCATCCAGGGGTTTTCGGTGGCTGACGCCGAGCGTATCAAGACCATCGAGGCCACCACCAATCACGACGTCAAGGCGGTGGAGTATTTTCTCAGGGAGCAATTCAGCGCGTCAGAAGAACTCGCCGCAATCTCCGGCTTCCTGCATTTCGCCTGCACGTCCGAGGACATCAACAATCTCAGCCATGCCCTGATGTTGCAAGCCGCGCGCGCCGGGATATTGAATCCGCAACTCGGTGCGCTGGACGATGCCTTGCGCGAACTCACCGGCCGTTACGCAGACCTGCCAATGCTGTCACGCACGCACGGGCAGACCGCCACGCCGACCACGCTGGGTAAGGAGATGGGCGTGTTCGCCCACCGCCTGAACCGGCAAATCGTGCAACTCAACAAGCTGGACATGCTCGGCAAGATGAACGGCGCGGTTGGCAATTTCAATGCCCACCTTGCCGCCTATCCCGACCTGGACTGGGCCGCCATCAGCCACGACTTTATTGAATCGCTGGGCCTGCGGCCGAATCCGCACACCACCCAGATCGAGTCGCACGATTACATGGCGGAATATTTTCATGTGCTGATCAGAACGAACACTGTCCTCATCGATTTCTGCCGCGACATCTGGTCCTATATTTCGCTGGGCTATTTCAGGCAAAAAACGGTGGCCGGTGAAATCGGCTCCTCGACCATGCCGCACAAGGTCAATCCGATCGATTTCGAAAATGCCGAGGGCAACCTGGGTATCGCCAATGCCCTGCTCTCGCACCTCGCGGAGAAACTGCCGATCTCGCGCTGGCAGCGTGATCTGACCGATTCAACCAGCATCCGCAATACCGGGACGGCCATTGCTCATTGCCTGATCGCGTACCGGTCGGCGCTGCAGGGTATCGGCAAACTGGAAGCCGCGCCGGAAAAGATTGCCGCGGACATCAGCGAGGCCTGGGAAGTGCTGGCCGAACCCGTACAGACCGTCATGCGGCGCTATGGCATCGACAATCCCTACGAACAACTCAAGGACCTGACCCGGGGCAAGTCCATTGATCAGGCTTCACTGCACGCATTCATCCACGCACTTGATATCCCGGAGCCGGAAAAGCAAAGACTGCTGGCGCTGTCGCCGGCCAGGTACATCGGTAACGCAGTCGAACAGGCAAATTCGATCAGTAAAAAATCCTGATCCACCGCATGATCACCATCCCTATGAAAATTCAATGACCCGGACTGGGCGTATAGCGGATGCTCGGAAATACGTCGCCTCGGGAATTCCTCGCCGATTACTGGCAGAAAAAACCCCTGCTCATCCGGCAAGCCATGCAACCACTGCCGGAGCTTGTTACC
>JBFGPT010000343.1:0-2345 GCA_041564575.1 Gammaproteobacteria bacterium
ATCCTGGAAAAGCGCCCTTACCAGGACAACCCGCCGCGTTATGAATATCACCTGACCGCGGCCGGCAGGGGCCTGTTGCCGGTGCTCGAGGCCATGGCCACCTGGGCCGGGACGCACGTCCAGGGAGTCAAACCCCCAAGGTTCAAGACCGGCTGACAAGTTGCTATGCTTGACCTGAACCGATTCAACAACCAGGTAAACGATGATCAGCCAGAAAATCAGGAAATATTTCGACAAGATTGTCGATGCCGTGTTCGGCATCATCCTTGTATTAATCATCGTCGCTATTGCGCTTGGCACGGTGCAGCTTCTGCTCTCGGTCTGGAACCTGGTTTCCCTTGGCGGGATCAACAATCTCTACATCGAGTTCATTACCGACATACTGACCCTTTATGTCCTCATTGAACTATCACGCTCCCTGGTCGAGTATTTCAATTCACACAAGCTGCGCCTGACGTTCATCGCCGATGCCGCGATCGTGTTCATCATCCGGGAACTCCTCATCGTGCTGTTCAAGCATGAAATCACTGCCGATATGCTGTATGCCTATGCCGCCATCCTGTTCGTGCTGGGGGCATTGCGTATTGGCTCGGTACTGGTATACCAGCGCGAGAGGCGGATCTTCCTGGAGGATGGCGCCTGATCACCGGGACCTCTCCGGTACGGAATATCCGGCCGCATATTACTGAGATCCGGATGGACACGCCGATCAGACGTCCGCGCACGGTCAGCCTGGTATGCTGGTTTTTTATTCTCTGGTCGCTATTGGCGGTTGTGCCGAAAATAATGGTGCTCGCCGATCCCGGGATCTACCGTCAGACGATAGAATTCAACCAGGCGCTTGCCAGCCGCGGGCTCATGTATGTGCCGGTATGGTTCCAGATATTCCATGCCTTCGCCGGGGTACCGGTGATCATTGTCGCCTGTGCCGGCATGTTAAAAGGCTGGGCCTGGGCCCTGTGGGTCTTGCTGGCGTGGATATTCGGGGTCGTGGTTCTGACCCTGCTGGTGACCGGCCTGTCGGTATCATTCTATGCGAAACTCGGGGTTGCGATCCTGATCACGGTATTGTTGACACGGCCGCACGTCCTGCGGTTTTTCTCGATACACATCCGGTAATCCGGTGCATAATTCATGATGAATCCGCTAACAGGCTTCGCCTGATGCAGCAGGCATGTACAGTACTCGCAAGAATATTACGCAAGTAAAACCCGCATTACGCGACAATCCCGTGCTGGGGTTTCAGTTGTATGTGCCTGCCGGCCCCGACCTCGCACTGGAATGCGGCCTGCGCAAACAGGATCAGTTCAAGGCCAGCCGCGACGGTCTGCCCCTGGTCAGCGTCATCACGGTGGTCCTGAACGGCGCTGAAACACTGCCAGGCTGTGTCCGCTCGGTGCTGGACCAAAGCTATGACAATATCGAATACCTCGTTATCGACGGCGGCTCGACGGACGGGACGCAGTCCATCATCGAGAAGAATGCGGAGGCAATCGACTACGCGGTATCGATCCCCGATTCCGGCATCTACGAGGCCATGAACCGCGGACTGGGACTGGCGTCGGGCGATTACATCCTGTTTCTGAATGCCGATGATCGCTATCGCGAGGACGCCGTCGCGCAACTGGTCAGCGCCGCCCGTCAATCCGGTGCCGGCATTGCCCATGCCGATGCGCTGTTCATCGAGACGGACGGCAGGCGCAGTTACCGGGTCGATGGCTGGATACACGACGGCATCTTCACGCGCGGCGCCTCACTCAGGCACGAGACGATGCTGGTACCGGCCGATGTCTATATCGAACACGGCGGCTATGACAACAGTTACCGGATCCTGGCTGACTACGAATTCATGATGCGAATCTACGCCGCCGGTTGCACTTTTACGCATGTGGCGGAACCGTTGTTGTACTTCAGCAAGTCCGGCATCTCGCACAGCCAGGTTGAACTGCGCGAGAGCGAGCGCGGCCGGCTGTTCAAGCACCTGTTTCCGTTTCTTGATGTAGAGGACCTGGACCTGCTCAGGATCAGCGGCCGCTTGACGGTGGCGCAACGCCAGCGAATGCTTGATAAGCATCGCGGGAAAAGCGAACGTTTCGCCCGCAGCATGACCTCGAATATCGCCGATGCCCGCCGGGAAGCTGAAACTGTCCGTAATGAAAACGTATCTATATTCAGCGGCCTGAAGCGCAAGCTGGCCAGGTGGACCAACTCTTCATCATGACCGCGCCTTTCGTCAGCGTAATCATACCCGCCCACAACGAGGAAGCCTCGCTCGCGGCGACCCTGGATTCCGTCCTGGCGCAGACATTCGAGGACTATGAACTCATCGTGGTCGACGACGCCTC
>JBFGPT010000344.1:0-2343 GCA_041564575.1 Gammaproteobacteria bacterium
CAGATTGCAATTGAGCTCGAACGGATTGCCGATCACATTGCCTCGATAGCCCTGCTGGCGAGCCGCATCAAGGCCGCGGGTATTCCGCCCGTGTGGAGCGAGATGATTAGTATGATCGAGCGCTGCGCCGATATGATGGGCAAAATGCTGTCGGCCTGTCATGAACGGGATACGGATGCCGCGGCCGCCATCAGCGCCGCGGATGAAGACATCGATCGAATGGATGACCAGATCGTCCGCGAGGTCATGCAGTTCATGAGCGAGCACCGTGACGCGGTCACGAACGGTACGCATATCATCTGGCTGGTGCATCACGTGGAGCGCATCTGTGATCGCATCACCAATATCGGCGAGCAGGTGTTGTTTGCCAAAACCGGCAAGCTGGTCGATTTGAACATGCCCGGGAGCAAAACGGTTTCCTAGGTCACGGGGGAGCGGAATCGGGCTGAGCGGGTTTCAGCTTTTCTTTCCCGGCTTGCATGCGCTAAGGTCCGCCCATGTTGCACTTCAACGAAACTCTGCCGCTAAGCCTGTACCTGCACCTGCCGTGGTGCGTGAAGAAGTGCCCCTACTGCGATTTCAATTCGCACGCCGCCGAACAGATCCCGGCCGGGAATTACGTGGCCGCCCTGATCCGTGACCTGGAAATAGAGTTGCCGCGTATCTGGGGGCGGCGCATCGGCTCGATATTCATCGGCGGCGGCACGCCCAGCCTGTTTCCCGGCGCGGCCATCGAGGAACTGCTGTGCGCCCTGCATGCGCGCCTGAATTTCAATCCCGCTATCGAGATCACCCTGGAGGCCAATCCCGGCACGGTCGACGGCGAACACTTTCGCGCCTACCGCAAGGCCGGCGTTAACCGGCTCAGCATCGGTGTGCAGAGTTTCAACGATGCCCAGCTCACGGCGCTGGGCCGCGTGCACGATGCAGCGCAGGCCCGCCGCGCAATCGAAACGGCCCGGGCCGCGGGTTTTGACAACCTGAACCTGGACCTGATGATGGGCTTGCCGGGCCAGGACGTGGCCGCCGCGCTTGATGACCTGCAGACCGCCATCGATATCCGGCCGGAGCACATCAGCTGGTACCAGCTGACCCTGGAACCGAACACCGTGTTTTACAGCAAGCCGCCGGAGTTACCGGATGATGATGTCATCTGGGACATGCAACTCGCCGGGCAGGAACGCTTGCGGGCACATGATTACCGGCAATACGAGGTGTCGGCCTGGGCGCGCGACGGCCACCGCTGCTCGCATAACCTGAACTACTGGCAATTCGGTGATTATCTCGGGATTGGCGCCGGCGCCCATGGCAAGCTGACCGATATCGCCCGCCAGCGCGTGTGCCGCAGCGTGCGGCATCGACTGCCGGATAAATACATGCAACTCGCCGGGCAGGAGGGGGTCATCGTGTCGCAAACCGATATCGGTATGCAGGATCTTCCCCTGGAGTTCATGTTGAACGCCTTGCGCCTGACCGACGGCTTTGCCAGCCGCCTGTTCCTGGAACGCTGCGGCATGCCCTTGTCCCATATTGATGCCGCGCTTGAATCGGCGCAGTCACGCGGCCTGATCAACCGGGATCACGAAACCATACGGCCGACGTCCAGGGGGCTGCGTTACCTCAACGACCTGCTGCTGTTATTCATGCCCGAACCGGGCGTTGCGCGCGGCCCGTACGGCTAAATTCCAGGCAAAAAAATAGGGGGAATCCTCCCCCCTGCAGGATTACTACATTTATCGTTGTTGTAATACGGAATACGGGTACTGCGACAGCGTATCAGCCGTTATAACCCTGGCTCATGCAGGCATTGGATCGCATCAGGGTCAACAGGTCCATGTCGGATTCGATCCTGACCATGAGGCTGATATCGTAACCATGCAGGGCGTTCATGCAGGCCACGACCTCGGCAGAATAGTCGCGCATGGCATCCGGCAGCGGTACGCCGATGCTTAACTGCGTGCCGGGCTCGAAGGAAAATTCTGAACAGAAGGTGAGTGCGATACAGTCGCTGTCTTTTTCATCAAAACCGGTGCTGAGCGTGCTGAATTCGTAATTGACGCGTTTATGCGTGCTCTTGATCAGGATCCAGGGACTGTCGAACTGAAAAACCAGGCGCCGGTTGAGAAGTTCCTCGGGTTGATTATCGAGATGGGCCAGTGCATGCATCGTTTCTTGTTCTCCTAGAGTGAAAAGGGTGTGGCTGAACAGTAAATCGATGCTGGAACTATAATTCCTGCACGCGACGAATGCAAGCATAAATATATATAAAACAGTATGATATATAATAATCCTATAGTAATTTAGCTTATAGTGTTTCATACTAAATACTATAACTAATTGAAA
>JBFGPT010000345.1:0-2321 GCA_041564575.1 Gammaproteobacteria bacterium
GAATTCATTACCCTGGTAACGTTCACTGATCTTGCGAAAGGTCTGCAGGTCGCGGTCGTTTTCCAGCAACAGCGAGTCGGCCGAGGCGTCGAGCCTGAATTCGCGTGTATGCCATGAGAAGAACAAAAATATCAGCACGAGCGACGTGACGATCAACACCGGTTGATCCAGCACCAAACGCCGGTAGATTTCTGACAGCTTGTGAGTCATATACGGCCGTTTTATCCTGTATTTAATCCACGCTCGGGACCGAATGGCCTGAACACCAGGATCAGTTGCGGTAATAACGTCAAGGCGGCGAGCATCGCGATGAACATGGCCAGCGTTGTCAGGAGCCCGAAGATAATCGTGGGGATGAAGTTTGACAAAATCAGGATTGAGAATCCAATAATTATTGTCAGGGAGGTATAAAACATCGCCGCGCCGATATTGGCATGACAATAATGCATGGTTTCAAGATAGCGGCCGCGCCGCGGGAACTCCTCGCGAAAGCGATATATATAATGGATACAGTCATCGACCGCGATGCCGATGGTGATGGCGGCGATGGTGATGGTCATCATGTCCAGCGGTATCTCCAGCAGGCCCATAAGGCCCAGGATGATGGCCGCGGCCAGCAGGTTCGGCAGTATGCCGATGAGGGCGAGCCGGAACGATCGAAACAGGACCCAGAGCATCAGGGCAATGCCCAGCATGACCGCGCCCAGGGTCAGGACCTGAGAGCGGAACAGGCTCTGCAACATGTTGTTATACAGCACCAGCATGCCGGTAAGACGGAATTCACCGGGCGCTATCCCGAGTTGCTTCTCGAGATCCAGGCGGATCTTGCGTAACAGTTCCCCGCGGCGCAGATCGGACAGGGAGTCGATGATCCGCGCGTTGATCCTGGCCTGATCCGCCTCGATAGAGATATACGGCGTGATGAGCGTGTCGCGGATATCCGCCGGCATGCGCTTGTAGACCAGCGCCATCTCGAAGGCATCGGTCTTGCGACCACCGTTCACCTCCTGCATCAGGCGCAGGAACGACGCCAGCGACAGGACCTTGCCGACAGCCGGCAGTTGCTCCAGGTAATCATGAACCTGCGTTATGCGGTCCAGCCGCCGGGCGGTGAACCAGGAATCGGCCGGATCGGTCTCAATCCCGCCGAACAAGTCGTCGAGTTCGTCGAAGCCGCTTTCATACTGGTCTTGCGGTTCCGCGCCCCCGGGCGCTGCGCCAAACTCGAGAATGATATCCAGTGGCGTGGTGCCGCCGAGTTTTTCGTCGATCAATAGCTGGCCCCGGTAGATCTCGGTCGTGTCGCGAAAATAATTGATGAAACTGTTTTCGACGCGCAACTGTGTCATGCCATAGAGACTGACGCCGGCACCCGCCACGCTGATGAGCAGCACGGCGCGACCATATTGACGCGTCAACCGGCCGAGCCACGGGGTAAACCGGTTCCGGGTCTGCGCCGGCCGCACCGCCTCGCGCTCGAACAGCATTAACAGGGCCGGGAACAGTAGAAACGTGGTAATAAAAGCCGCCAGAAGGCCGATGGACATCATCAGGCCGAAGTGAATCACCGGCTTGATGTCGCTGACCACCAGCGAGGCGAATCCGATAACGGTGGTCAGCGCGGTATACAGGCACGGCCAGACCATGCGTTGCGTGGTCCGCAGCACCAGACTGGCCTGGTCCGCATCCGCATGGTCCCTGGCCAACTCGCGGTAACGCACGACCAGGTGGATATTCATGGACAGGGTCAGGATCAGCATCAGCGAAATGAAGTTGGAGGAGATCACGGTCACCGGCCAGTCCAGCAGACCCAGCAGCCCGATCATCAGCAAACCGGCGAAAATACAGCAGGCCAGCGGCAACAGGACATAGCGTATACGGCGAAAGATCAGCAGCAACATCAGCACCAGGAACACAAACACCCCGATGCCGAAACGAACCAGATCGTTCTGGATGTACTGGATCATGTCATCGGCGATCATGCTGATGCCGCCGAGATGCAGTTGCCCAAGGCCACGGTACCCGTCCATGATATCGCGCACCGCCCCGATGGTTTCATGATTGCGCTGATCAACTTGCAGCTTACGGGCCTGGTAGTCTGCCTCCAGTGCCTTGAGCTGCTGTCTCTCCGACGCATTCAGTCCGGTCTCGGCCCGCTGTTCCTGCACGCGCTGACGTTCCCGCAACAAGGCCTGATATTCGCTGTCCTCGGGCAGGTTGATGATCAGCGCCGTGGTCTGGCCGTCCCTGCTGATGATCAACTCGCTGAAAATCGGGCTCTGGACAAGTTCCTGCCGGGCCTGCAGCGGATCGATGCCGGC
>JBFGPT010000346.1:0-2312 GCA_041564575.1 Gammaproteobacteria bacterium
ATGAGGCCAGATTACTGCAGGCTCGGCACAAGGTGGATGAGCGCATCCGGCAACGCCGGTCCATGAGCCGGGAGGCAATGGCGAGCGAACGTCGCAAGGCGCGCGACCGACGCCGCGATGAAGACGGCGAAATCGTGCTCTACCGGGAACAGCGGGCCCGGGTACTCGAAAGCATAGCCCTCGGAAATGCTCCGCAAAAAAACCGGCGCCTGCCGGTATACCTCATATTTTTGGCTGCAATGCTGATGCTGACGGCATATTATCTGACCCCCGGCGCCGGCAAGCAGGCACTGGACTGCCGGCAAACACCGCGCCCCGGGATTAACTGGAGTTATTGCAAGCTGCAGGACATCGACCTCAGCAACCAGGACCTGAGCAGCGCTGTGCTGAAAGATGCCAGGCTGGATCGCGCTGTCATGATGGGCGCAAGGCTGCCAAATTCACAGATGGATTATGCGGTACTGTACCGGGGCAACCTGGGGTTTGCTGACCTGTCGGCGGCGAGCCTGAAGGGCGTTGATTTCCGCAACGCCGATCTCAGTTACGTCAACTTCAGCCACGCGGATCTGTCCTACGCGGATTTGAGTGGCGCGATTATCGGGGGCGCGGATTTCAGCAACGCAAAGCTCGACAATGCTATCTGGGTCGATCAGAGGACCTGCCGGCGTGGATCAATTGGCGACTGTTTGCTGAACTGACCCGTTCAATCCGGTTCACTGACCGAGATCGCGCTGTAAACCCAGGCGCGATTCGGTACATCAGTGGATTGCATCCCGGCCTTATGTTTCAACTCCTGTAAAAATACTTCCGGTGCCGTAATGGATTCCCACACAGACGGCAGAAAAGTGGCTCGGTGATGATCCTTCTCGATCAACAGCCCGTCGATTCCAGGGCGGAGTTGCTCAAGCAGATCGTATTCGCTATCAAAATCAAGAACCTGTTTAGGCGTCAGGATTGAAATTGATATATGCAATGCAGCCAGCTCCTCCTCACGAACGGGTGAAAACCGGGGGTCCCTGAAGGCGGCGGACCAGGCATGTTCGGCCACACTGTGGGCCAGTGTTCCCTGGCCTTCAATCGAGCCAATGCAGCCGCGTAATCTTTGCCTGATGGTCAGCGTGACGAAATTACCCTGTGATTGCAGCAGGGTTTCATCCACTGTCTCAGGTTCATGCAGTATCCGTTGGCCGCCCAGAACGGATTTATTTATGGTCAGGCGGGCTATTTCCAGCAAATAGCGCTGTTGCGACTCCGAAAACATGCCGCGATCAGTACAGGCCCCAGGCCCCGTAACCGACGACCCGTTGCCGGTCACCGGCGGTATCTCCGGAGTTTCTGAGGTCATAATTCACGACCTGCATGTGCCGGTTGCGCGCGATCGTCAACAGGCCGCCGAGCGGCATGCAGCCACAGGCCTGTTCAGGGCCGATATGGTGATTATCCAGCGCCTCGATGGCATCCGCCGTCCGCCTGTCGATGACCGTCGCGATCTCATAGGGGTGGTAATGACTGAGATCGGAACTGACGATGACCAGACTGTTTGCGCCGTCCCATGCCTGTTCAATGACATCGGCTACGGTATCAGGATCCGCATCGCCTACCACCAGCGGTAGCAGGACGAAATCATTGAACAGGTATTGAAGGAAAGGCAGATGCACCTCCAGGCTATGTTCCAGACGATGCGCTTCGTCGTTGATGGAAACGTCCGGATGTCGCATGAGATCTGCGGCGCTGTCGATATCCACCCTGATTTGACCCAGCGGTGTTTCAAAGCGGCTGGCGCTGCACAGCGCCAGGCCGCGCAGATAAACGCGATGCGCGGGCCCCAGCAGGATGACCCGCGTGATAGCGTTATCAGCCGTAGCGAAATGGGCGTAGGCCCGCGCCGCCACCGGCCCTGAATAGATGTAGCCGGCATGGGGTGCGATGATCGCCGCCGGAGGATTTGCGTCGGTTGCGGCGCCGTCCAGATAGGTATTGATCGTCTGCCGTAATTCTGCGGCATTTTGTGGATAGAAATACCCGGCGACAGCCGCCTTTCTGGTGCCGGAAAACATCTGGCTACGGGAATTCATGCTTCGCAAATTTGTCTATATTTAATCAATATATATTATATATATTTCATTCTGTATATGATTGAAACAAACGCGGTAATTACTGGTAAATCAACACGCTACTGGCATTTGCTTGATGATGGCCGGGTGCAGTGCGATGTTTGTCCGCGTGCCTGCAAGCTCAACGAGGGGCAGCGCGGCTTGTGTTTCGTGCGGGCCCGTCAGGATGATGCCATCGTCCTGACGACCTACGGCCGC
>JBFGPT010000347.1:0-2301 GCA_041564575.1 Gammaproteobacteria bacterium
GGCCGAGCACGCCGCCGTCACCCAGCGTATCCAGCAACTGGACGCAACCATTCCCCTGGTCAGCGAACGGGCCGAATCTCTCGGGGAATTGCTGCTAACCGGTATGGTGCCGCGGGTACAATGGCTGGAACTGGAAGAAGCGCGCATCGAACAGGTCAAGGAACGCGATGTACAGCAAAACACCCTCGTCAGCCTGGACGCGGCCATCGCCAACATCCGGCAACGTATGAAGGCGCTCAGTGCTGAATATGAATCGCGGCGATTGTCAGAACTGGCCAAGGTGGAAAATCGTATTACGTCCCTGCAACAGGAACGCATCAAGGCCGAAAAGAAGTTCAGATTGCAGACCCTGAACTCACCCGTAACCGGCCGGGTGCATCAATTGGTCATCCATACCATCGGTGGCGTTGTCACCCCGGCCCAGCAACTGATGCGCATCGTGCCGGAAGAAGACGCGATTGAAATCGAGGCGTGGCTGCCAAATAAAGACATCGGCTTCGTGCATGAAGGCCAGCAGGCCGAAATCAAGGTGGAGACGTTTCCCTTTACCCGGTATGGCACGATTGACGGTGTGATCAAAACGCTCTCCAATGATGCCATCGCCGATGAACACCTGGGACTGGTCTATGCCATACGCGTAAAGATGTCCAGAACCAACATGCAGGTGAAAGACAAGACCGTGAACCTGTCACCCGGAATGGCCGTGACCGTGGAGGTCAATATGGGCAAACGCAGGTTGATCGAATTTTTACTGAGTCCCCTCCTGAGGTACCGCGACGAGACGGCCCGGGAGCGTTGATGCCGGGTCGGGCCAACCGGATATTCATACCCGCTTCATGAGCCTGGATTAACGCAGCGGTAGACCTCGTAGGTTTGCTTGCCTTCAACGATGTCGGAGACGGGGACCACGGTATCGCCGTTAAGCGTGCCCGCGTGGTTACGCGCAAGCGTTTCGAGTTCCAGCCGGACTTTTTCCTGGTTCCTGTCCACGCCGGCGACTTTATCCTTGAGTGCTGCATGGACCTTGCCGAGTTTTTTACACGTTGCGACATCCTCCTGCGAGAGGACCCGGACCTTCTCGCCTTCCGGGGTCATTTTGACCCAGGTACAGGCACTCAACAGGCAGGTACCCAATATTGTTAATAATAGTGATTTCGATTTCATGTGTGCTGTCCCGGTATGGTTGTTCGCGCTGATTATGGCAGATTGCCGCGGGCTTGGAAGAGGGTAGAGATAAAATTACTGGCGCGCATCGCCGAGCGGTTCGATCAGCCCGGGTTTGTCCATGGAGGGCTTGTTGACCTCGCGACCGACCGGCCAGGTTAGCATCTCGCCGGCGTAGGGTACCAGCAGTTCGCGGCCGCCGGATTCCAGCCAATTATCGTAGTTTTCCGGGTCGATGATCACCGGCATGCGGCCGTGGATCGGCGCCATGGTTCCGTTTGCAGTGGTGGTGATGATGGTGCAACTGTCGAGGCTCTTGTCCGGGCTGTCCCAGTGGTCCCACAGGCCGGCAAAGGCAAACAGTTCCCTGTCCGCCAGCCGGATATAATACGGCTGCTTGTCGCCTTTCTCACCCTGCCATTCATAAAAGCCGCTGGCCGGGATCAGGCAACGCTGTTTTTTAAAGGCGCCGCGAAAGAAGGGTTTGTCCGCCACGGTCTCGGCGCGCGCATTGATCGGTTTGAACTTGTCATCGCGCGCCCAGTGCGGGATGAAGCCCCAGTGGGCGGTGATGGCCTGCCGGGCGCCGTCGTGCAGCCTGATGATCGGGATATCGCTGGCGGGCGTGACGTTATAACTTTGCCGGAACTGGCAACTGTCAATCAGGGCAAAATGTTCCGCGAGGCTCGCTTCATCGTTCAGCAGGGAAAAGCGGCCGCACATGGATCAGTGCGTGACGGGCTTACAAGTCCCTGAGCAATTCGTTGATGCCGACCTTGCTGCGCGTCTTTTCGTCTACTTGTTTGACGATGACGGCACAGTACAGGCTGTAACTGCCGTCCTCGGAGGGCAGGTTACCGGACACGATGACGGAACCGGGCGGCACATAACCATAGCTGATCTCGCCGGTCTCGCGGTTGTAAATCCGCGTGCTTTGGCCGATGTAAACACCCATAGAAATGACCGAGCCTTCACCGACAATGACCCCTTCGACGACCTCGGAACGCGCGCCGATGAAACAGTTGTCCTCGATGATGGTTGGCGACGCCTGCAACGGCTCGAGCACACCGCCGATACCGACGCCGCCGGACAGGTGCACGTCCTTGCCGATTTGCGCGCAGGAACCCACCGTCGCCC
>JBFGPT010000348.1:0-2300 GCA_041564575.1 Gammaproteobacteria bacterium
CGGGGTGCCGGTCCAGGCCCTGGATGTTGCGGTTGCCGTAGGTGTAGATCTCGGGCCGCGCACCGGACTGCTTGACGAAGGGATTGTCGTCCGGCACCGAGCCATCGGCATGGATCCGGATCAGCGAACCGGCGTGATCAGCGAGGTCCTGGGCCCGCGGCCGGTCGCCGCGATCGCCCAGCGAGATATATAAATGTCCGTCCGTGCCGAACAGCAGGCGCGAGCCGAAGTGACGTCCCGAGCGGGACTTCGGTGTAAGCCGGAACAGGGTTTGCACCGCCTCCAGCCGCATGTTGACCAGGCGGCCGCGGATGACCTCCGTGCCCGTGCCGCCCTTGCCGGCGGCGGAAAAGCTGAGATAGATCCAGCCATTGTTTTCAAAATCGGGATCCAGTGCCACATCGAGCAAACCGCCCTGGCCCTCGACCGCGATCGGCGGCAGGCCGCCCACCGGTTCCGGCAGCAACCGGCCGTTCTCGATAATGCGCAGGCGGCCGACCTTCTCCGTCACCAGCATGCGGCCGTCCGGCAGAAACTCCAGCGCCCAGGGATACTCCAGTCCTGTGACCAGGGTCTCCAGCGTGAAATCGTGTTTTTCCGAGGATACGACCTCGGCGCGTGGCGTGGCAGTAAAGACAAGTAACAGCAGGGCCACAATCCAGAGGCCTGGATGAAAAAATGTCTGTGCCGGGATTAAGCGATCTGTGCGCAGGTCTGAAGTCATGGCTTGATACATCTGTCGGTTATTGTGATCGGCCGGTTTCGGCCGTGTAATCAGGGTCGCGGCATTTCGTCGGTGCACTCACTTACGTAGTTCGATTCGACCAGGGAATCCAGACGAATGGTTTTGCCGTCCTGCTCCATGCTCTGTCTGATGCGGGTCGTGGTCCGAAGTTCCGCCACGGTCACCTCGAAATTGCTGTTCACCTCCTTGCCGTCGGCCATGGTGCAACTCATGGTCCAGCTGGCCGACAGGTCACCGCGCGTGAAATCGACGATCATGCAGTTGGCATGGCGTTGATGCATTTTTTCCTCATCGATGCCGGCATTGAGATAGGGATCGGTCTTGAGAAACTTCTCCGTCAGGCACAGCGTGGTCCGGGTCTCGTTGACGACCACGCGTTGTCCGGTTTTGGGATGATCCGCCTCGACCACCATCACATTTTCCCAGGCGCCGGGCTTCATGATCTCGTTGGCGGAGGCAAGGGCGGTAATACTGAAAACCAGAATGATAAGGTGGAACCGGGCAAGCACGTTCATGAGAGGCAACCATCCGTTTAATCTATTGAATCAAATACGTGTTATGCATGTTACCAGAGACGGACAGGAACGAAACTGTTACCTGCCACACTGCGGGTCCCGGGACAAGCTGCTAACCTTGATAGTATGCAGACCTGACAGGAGGTATACATGCAATACTATTATCCCCTGCCCAGTGAGTTTGGCATCAGGACGCCGCCGCGTGTGCGTCAGCAGGCGTTCAACGACGGTTTCCGGCACGGTCTAAAGGGCGGTGGTCTGGAACAGACGGGATACGCACGCTTTTCGTTTCGAATGGGCGTGCGCGCCGCCAAACTCTACCTGCGCAGGCTGCGGCGTTCCCACGGCATTATCGATTTTCCGCAACGCTGGAAGTTTCGTATCCGGGCAGTGACCTTATAGCGCTTCCGCGACAGTCATGCAGTAGCCGCTTTACGACGCGGATTCATTAATCACTTTCAAAGGCTCCCGGAAAGTGAGGGTTCGGTACGGAAAAGGAATTTCTATACCCTCATTATCCAGGGCCTTCTTGATCGCGGAGATGACTTCGCCGCGCGAACGGCGGATATCGACCGGATCCGGATCGGTCCACCAGACTACTTCGATATCAACGCTGCTCGCGCCAAATCCCTGTGGAAACACCTGTATCGGACGTGCCTTGTCGACGGTCTCACAGCTTTTCACGGCTTCTTCGATGATCTTGACGGCCGTATCAACATTTTCCGAATAGGCGACACCGGCAACGATGCCGACACGCACCTTGGGTATATTGGTCAGAATTTCCAGCGGGTTCTTGAACAGGAAGGAATTCGGCACGACGATCAATTCGCCACTAACCTTGCGTATCGTGGTCATGCGCACGGTAATGTCCTCGATCTTGCCCATGATGCCCTCGCACTCTATATAGTCGCCGGGCTCCATGGGAAAGCGCCATAACAACAGTATCCCCGCAAAAAAATTCTCGAAGATTTCCTTGAAGGCGAAGCCCACCGCGATCGAGGCAATACCGAGTCCACCGAGGGCGCGGGATGGCGTCAGGC
>JBFGPT010000349.1:0-2289 GCA_041564575.1 Gammaproteobacteria bacterium
CTCGGCGCCGCAGTTCCAGCACTGGGTGAATTGCGCGTCGATCCGTTCACCGCACCGGCAGGTCCACGGCCGGCCTTTTTCGGCGGTATCGGTTTGCATGGTCGCAATGATACGTTCCGCCTGGATCCGGTCCGAGGCATCCGTGATCCAGATTTCCGGCCAGCACTCGATCGGCGGCAACTCACCAATGCCGCCGGCCAGCGCCTCGTTCTTGATCAGGCAGGCAATGCCGTTTTCCTCGAGACGACTTTTAACCAGACCGGCGAGCATAATGTTGTCACAGGTATAGATCTTTTCCATGGACGGTCAATAGATGATCAACCAGACCAGGCTGATCAAGGCAAGCACCAGTGCAATCAATGCGATGCTTGCGACCAGATTCAGTTGCCGGTTCGTGGCCTTCAGCGATGACGCGATCGCTTCATTCTGTCTGGCCAGCTCCTCGATCAACTGGACCTGTTCCAGGCTGGTATTATTCTGGACGTCCAGCCGTTCGTGCAATTTACCAAGCTCGACTTTCATGTCGTCGATATTGGCGGGTATGTCATAGGGCTCTGCCGGCTTGTCCTGTTGTCGTTGCCGCAACATCTGCACGAGTTTACCGGCGCCCTGGATGATGATGGGTGCGGTGTTCAGAATGGTATTGAGTGGCGGCAGTGCCATGGATCAATCCTCGCGCAAGGCCTGCAGGGTGCCGGACGCCGCCTCGATCATGAAAGCGGTGTCGACCCCGACGGTGATCAGGCTGAAGCCTTCCTGCATTTTCGGTTTCACGGCTTCGGCGTTGATACCGAAAAATCCCAGCGGCATGCTCCGGGCCCTGCAGGCACTGCGAACCCTGGTCATGGCGTCAGTCACGAGCGGATCAGTGACCTTGCCCGGCTTGCCGAGACTGGCGGATAAATCATAGGGACCGATCAAGATGGCATCGACCTCGGGTACGGCGACGATTGATTCGATGTTATCCACCGCCTGCCGGGTTTCGGCCTGGATGACCACGAGGGTGTCTTCATTGGCGTGTTCCAGGTAATCCCCGAAGCTACGCCCGTAGTCGTGGGCGCGGCCGATGCCGATACCGCGTCCGCCTGACGGTGCATACTTGGCCCAGTGCAGGATTTGTTTGACCTCGTCAGCGGTGTTGATCTGCGGCACGATGATGCCGTCGGCACCGATATCCAGCGCCTTTTTCACCCAGATCTCGGTCGCCTGCGGGATCCGGATCAGACAGGGGACGGGGGCCGCAGCCTGCAACAGCGGCTTGGCCTGTTCCGGTGTAAAGGCGCCGTGTTCGGCATCGATAAACAGCCAGTCGAAGCCGGCGCCGGCCAGCAGCTCGGCGGTATCCGCGCATAACAGCGTCACCATGGTCCCGATCAGGGTCTCGCCGTCACGCAGCCGCCGGGCCAGTTTTCTGTCGGTATTTTTCTCCATTTTCATGTACCGTATGGTATTGAATTTTTATGCAATCCGCGGGTCTTTTAGTCTGTCAATAACCAGAGAACGAAACAAGAAAAACAGGGTATGTCATTAAAAAAACAGTTTGAAGCCTTCGAATCCCGCCTGAAACAACAGATCATCGGCCAGGAGATCCTGATCAACCGCCTGTTGATCACCATGCTGGCCGACGGACATCTGCTGGTCGAGGGCGCCCCGGGCCTGGCCAAGACCCGCGCCATCAAGGTACTTGGCGATGCCATCGAGGGCAGTTTCCATCGTATCCAGTTTACCCCGGACCTGCTGCCGGCCGACCTGACCGGCACCGAAATCTACCGGCCGCAGGAGGGCAGTTTCAGCTTTCAGCCGGGTCCCCTGTTTCACAACCTGGTGCTGGCCGATGAGGTGAACCGGGCGCCGGCCAAGGTGCAGTCGGCCCTGCTCGAGGCGATGGCCGAACGCCAGATCACGATCGGCAAGACGACCTATACGCTGCCGGAACTGTTCCTGGTCATGGCCACGCAAAATCCCATCGAGCAGGAGGGCACCTATCCCTTGCCCGAGGCGCAACTGGACCGCTTTCTCCTGTATGTCCGCATTGATTATCCCGATGCCAGGGACGAACAGGCCATCCTTGCCCTGGCGCGTGAAGAGGCCAGGCAAGGCCATATCATCGGCGATACCGGCGATCTGATCACGCAGACACAGGTCTTCGAGGCCCGGCAGGAGATCCTCGGGCTGTACATGTCCGAGGAACTGGAGCGTTACCTGCTGGAACTGGTCCTTGCCACCCGTAATGCCACGGTCTACGGGGAGGAACTGGCGTCCTGGATCCAGTATGGCGCCAGTCCGCGC
>JBFGPT010000350.1:0-2285 GCA_041564575.1 Gammaproteobacteria bacterium
ACCAGTTTTTCGATAAAAACAGGGTCCGCCGAAAGGAACAGGCTGTAGGGCGCGCCATTCAGGATCTGCTGTGTGAGAACGCCGGAGGAAGCCAGGCTGATCTTCACCCGGTGGCCAGTTTGCCGGCTGAACAGTTCCTGTACAGGCTCGATGGTGCGTGCCAGATTCGCCGCCACGGCGATGACAGTGGTATCATTTGCCAACACGGCGGTACCGTGCAGGCATAATAGCCAGCAGACCGCCAGTTTCAGGAGTAGTCTTATGCACAGTATCCGAACCCGCATCCCAGCTCGCTCATGGTTGCCCGATTTGTATAAACCGCTGTTATGGATTGTACCGTTTTTTTTATTGATCGTTACCCGGGCATTCGCTGAACCTGTCAATCTCAATGATATCGCGCCGGACTGGACGTTGCAGACGGCGGCGGGTGAGTCGATCAACTATTACGAAGACCGTGATGAAGGTGTGTCCATGGTGCTGTTCTGGGCGACATGGTGTCCCTATTGCAGGACATTGATGCCGCACCTTGAGGTGATCTACCGCAAATACCGCGGCAAGGGACTGAAATCCTACGCCATCAATGTTTTCGAGGACGGCGATCCGGTGCAACATTTCAGCGACTGGAAATTCACGTCGACGCTTTTATTGAACGGTGATGATGTGGCCGCAGAGTGGGGTGTCAAGGGCACGCCTGGCCTGTTCGTCATCGACCGGGACGGCAAGGTGGTTTACAAGCGCCCCAACGGGGTAAATGACGTCCTGGTCAAGCAGAATGTGGATCTGAGGATCAAACAAGCCCTCAAAAAATAAAGCGGTTTAGGGCGTGGATCGGTCGCCAAGCAGATTATCCCGCTGGCCAAATACAATAGTGACCTTGAAATTTTCTCCCGTATCATCCCTCAGGTTCGACACACCGGTGAAGACCTTGAGAACGGGCTCGTCGTACCGGTATTCAAGCCGGATGCTGTCCGCGAATATTCTGTAAAGGACACTGTCCGGTTCAACAATCATATGACGGCTGCCGGATGATAAGGTGCTGGCGGTTTTGTCTTCATAGATCCTGAAGTCGATAAAGGTCTGCATGCTCGGTATCAGGAACGCGGCGCGCAATGTCGACCCTGCTGTGATGTCCTGCCAGTGGTCAATGATGAATTGATCAAAACCGGCATCGGCGACCGCTGCGCGCGCCGGCTCCAGTTTTGCCTGTTGCTCGATATTGCGGGATTCGTTGCGGTAATAGACTTCGTAATAACCGTCCTTGTGCGTTCCGATTTCCTGGTGTCCGGCCAGTTGATTATCCAGCCGGAAGCCGGGCAGGTGGGGATTATTACTGTAATCCACTGTCTTTTCAGCAAAAATTATGCCGTTGCGGTCACGATAAATAACCCGGCTTTCGAGGATGCTGTTATTGTCATACTGTTCAATATGTTCCTCGGTATAAATAACTTCATTCGTATCACCGGAAAACGCGGTCGAATAGCGATAGCGTGTCTCGGCAGTCGCTGAAAAGCCCGTGGCAAGCAAGGCTGCCGGCAGGAGAATGCGTGATATCAGTTTCATGGTATGAGCCTGCTGTTAAAAGTATTCGGGGACGGGCTTGAACCCGGTCCGGTTTTATAAATGGCAAGAAGAGCGTAAACGCAACTGGCAAGATTGCCGAGCAGCATGATCAGGGTAATCCAGCACAGGGCATAAAGCCTGTTTTCCTCACGCCAGAAAATCCACAGTGAAACAAGCAAGAACCCCGCGTAAAGATCAATCAGCGTTACTCTGCCCCAGCGCATGTCCAGGATAGCAGACAACTCCTTGCCAAAGCCACCGGCGAAGCTGGCATGGATGATTGATATCATCAATATCAATAGAGCCACGATAATCATCACGGCAGCGGGTAACAGCTTGTAACGTAGCGCCACTGTCATTGCCTTGTAAAGCGGTAGTGCGAAACCCACCAGTCCTGACCATTGTTATGACCAAACAGTTCGGCACAGGCCATAAAAAATATTTTCCAGCGCATCCACCACTTGCCGGAATCATCATCGCCGTAGATTTTTCTGAATTCAGCTAGTATAGCGTCCTGATTCCTGTCCATGTTCTCAAGCCAGGCATTGGCGGTTTTCTGGTAATGCGTGCCACCCCAGCGCCAATGCCTGTCGATGCGAAGATGATCCTGGAAATACAGCGGCAAGTCGTCCGATGGCATGATGCCGCCGGAGAAGAAATACCGGCTCATCCAGTCCGTTTCATCCCTGACGGTAAATTCGTAGGGACAATCTTTGTGCACAAAT
>JBFGPT010000351.1:0-2279 GCA_041564575.1 Gammaproteobacteria bacterium
CGATATCGAGCTCTTTGAAAAAATCGCGGGCTTTGCCGACCTGCATGGCGGTGATATCGGCCAGGGTCATGTCATTGACGAAAACATTCAGGGCCGCCTTATTGAGGCGGGCGCCCCGGCATTCGGGACAGGGCTTGTCGGTCTGGTAACGCGCGAGTTCCTCGCGCAGCGTCACCGAGTCGGTTTCCAGGTAACGGCGCTGCATGTTCGGTATAACCCCTTCGAAGGGATGCTTGCGCTTGATGCTGCCGCGCCGCTCGTTGAGGTACTCGAAGGTAATTTCATCCTCGCCGCTGCCGTACAGGATAACGTTCCGGATTTTCTCGGGCAGTTCACTGAACGGGGTATCGATATCGAAGCGATAGTGCCGCGCCAGGGACTTGATCAACTGGTAATAGTAGGCGTTACGCCGGTCCCAGCCGCGGATGGCGCCCCCGGGCAGGCTCAATTCAGGATGCTGGATGACCTGCTCCGGATCGAAAAAGCGTATCACACCCAGTCCGTCACAGACACCGCAGGCGCCGGCGGGATTATTGAAGGAAAACAGTTTGGGTTCGAGTTCGCTGAGGCTGTAGCCGCAATGATGGCAGGCATAGCGCGCCGAGAAGATCATCTCTTCACCACCGCCGTCGATGCGCGTGACCCGGGCGATACCGTCAGACAGCCTCAGGGCGGTTTCAAACGATTCCGCCAGCCGCAGTTTCAGATCCTCGCGCACCTTGATACGATCGACGATCACGTCAATATCGTGTTTCTTGTATCGATCCAGTTTCGGGACGTCGTCCAGTTCCAGCACCTCGCCGTTGATCCTGGCCCGTAAAAACCCCTGGCTGCGCAGGCCCTCGATCAATTGCAGGTGTTCCCCCTTGCGCCCCTGCACCACCGGCGCCAGCAGCATCAGGCGCACCCCGGCCGGGTCCTGCAGAACCTTGTCGACCATCTGGCTGATGGTCTGCGCCCTGAGTTCCAGGCCATGCTCCGGGCAACAGGGTATGCCGACGCGGGCATAGAGCAGCCGCAGATAATCGTAGATCTCGGTGATGGTCCCGACCGTCGAGCGTGGATTATGCGAGGTGGATTTCTGTTCTATCGAGATGGCCGGCGACAGGCCCTCGATATGATCGACATCGGGTTTCTCCATCATCGACAGGAATTGCCGCGCATAGGCTGAAAGAGACTCCACGTAGCGGCGTTGTCCGTCCGCGTAGATGGTATCAAAGGCCAGCGAGGACTTGCCCGAACCGGACAGACCGGTGATCACGATCAGCTTGTCCCTGGGAATATCCAGGTCGATATTTCTGAGATTGTGGGTGCGGGCACCGCGTATCTTGATGTGATCCATCCGCTTAGCCGAAAAAAAAGTAAACTGTTAATATAAGTCCTTTTACCCCGGCAAGGCAAAGCAGATCACAATATGAATTCGGAAGAGCTGAAACCAGCCCTGCAAATCAGGGCGACCGTCATCCTCGGCGGCATATTTTTCCTGCGGATGTTCGGGCTGTTCCTGCTGATCCCGGTTCTCTCCCTGTACACCCTTGACCTGGCCGGGGCAACACCGGTCCTGATCGGCATGGCGCTGGGCATCTATGGCCTCACCCAGGGCCTGCTGCAAATCCCGCTGGGCATACTCTCTGACCGTTTTGGCAGAAAACCGGTCATCGTCGCCGGGCTGGGGCTGTTCATCATCGGCAGCCTGGTCGCGGCAGCGGCCGATCATATCCACCTGGTGATCCTCGGCCGGGCATTACAGGGGGCCGGGGCGATTGCCGCGGCGATCATGGCCTTGTTGGCCGACGTCAGCTCGGAACAATATCGCACACGCGCCATGGCCGGCGTAGGCATGAGCGTTGGACTGGCCTTTATTCTGGCCATGGTGCTGGGGCCCGTGCTCGGCGCCCGCATCGGACTGGACGGGCTGTTCTACCTGGGCGCGGTTCTGGCCGCAGCCGCCATCGCCATGCTGTTCCTGGTGCCCGCGCCGTTTCAGCCACACCGTGATCCCGAAACCGGGGTCACGACAACCCGACTCGCGGAGGTACTGCGGCACCCGGAGTTGCTGCGCTTCAACCTCGGTGTATTGTTTCTGCATATGATCCTGATGGCGACCTTTGTCGCCCTGCCCCTGGTCCTCAGGGACCACAGCCAGCTCGATAACGCGCAGCACTGGTATTTATACCTGCCGGTGTTACTCGTATCCATCCTGCTCATGCTGCCCATGGTCCTCAAGGCGGACAGGAAAGAGGTCGCGGCCGGCCTGTATCCGGTTTCCGTCGTCCTGC
>JBFGPT010000352.1:0-2274 GCA_041564575.1 Gammaproteobacteria bacterium
CACGCATCAAAACAAAAGGGGCATAAAGCCCCTTGTATTTTATATGGCGGAGAGGCAGGGATTCGAACCCTGGGACCTGCAGAGCAGGTCAACGGATTTCGAGTCCGCCCCGTTCGACCGCTCCGGCACCTCTCCAGTGCATGCCGGGAAGCATAAATTTCCCGTCAACCGAAATCCAGTCATCGTCGCGTGCGGTGGAACATCAGGCATTGCTAACATAAATCGTGCTGTTCCCGAAATGACAAGAAAACCCAATCCCTATACCCTAGCTGCAAGTTGCGGCATGGTATACCCCGAGACATGAAAGCCATTCACATGACAGCCCCCGGCGGGCCTGAAGTACTCGAAGTCGTCGATATCCCGACGCCGGAAATAACCTCCCCGACCCAGGTCCTGGTAAAACTGCAGGCCGCCGGCGTCAATCCGCTCGACACCAAGTTACGATCCGGTGCCTATCCGATCGAACCGCTGCCGACCATACTCGGTTGTGACGGTGCCGGTGTCATCGAGGCCTGCGGCGCGCAGGTAAAAAAATTCTCTGCGGGAGATGCCGTGTATTTCTTTCATGGCGGGCTCAGCGGCCTGCCCGGCAATTACGCCGAGTACATCGTCCTGGACCAGCGCTTCCTGGCACGTAAACCCGGATCGCTGGACTTCATTCAGGCCGCAGCCGCGCCGCTGGTGTTGATTACCGCCTGGGAATCCCTGTTCGATCGCACCGCTGTGAAGGCGGGCGATACCGTGTTGATCCATGCCGGCGCTGGTGGCGTGGGTCATGTTGCCATACAACTCGCCAAACATGCCGGCGCCCGCGTGATCAGCACTGTCAGTAACGCTGAAAAAGACGCCTTTGTCCGTGGCCTGGGTGCCGACGAGGTGATCGACTACCGGCAGCAGGACGTCGTTGCAGAAACCCTGCGCCTGACCGATGGCCAGGGTGCCGACATGATCATGGACAATGTCGGCGGTCCGGTCTTCGAACAAAGTTTTGCGGCGGCCAAGGTGTACGGCGATGTCGTCAGCCTGCTGTTGCCGGGCCGCGATATCGATTGGTCAACAGCGCGCCTGCGCAATCTGCGCATCAGCCTGGAGGTGATGCTGACGCCGCTGGCGCTGGGCCTGGAGTCCGCGCAACGTCATCAAACCTGGATACTGGATCAGTGCGCGCGTATGTTCGATGACAACAGGCTTGCAGTCCATGTCTCGCACACCTTTAAGCTCGATGAGATCCGCAAGGCGCACGAGGCCGTCGGTAGCGGTTCGGTCACCGGCAAAGTCGTGATCACCCTCGCCTGACCCGGCCCGATCACCTTGCTGAAACGCATGTTGTCATCGGCCCTGTTTATCACCGGCTCTGTCTATGTGCTGCTGTCTGCACTGCTGTTCGTCTTCCAGGGCCGTTTCGTCTATTTTCCCAGCCGCGATGTGCTGTGGACACCGGCCGCAATTGACCTGCCATTTGAAGAAATCTATATCCCGATCGCCAATGAGCAAGATGCGGCATTGCATGGCTGGTACATACCGCATCCGGCGCCACGCGGACAGATCCTGTTTTTTCATGGCAATGGCGGCAACATCTCGCACCGGCTGGACAGCCTGAAAATCTTTCATGACCTCGGGCTTGCCATCCTGATCTTCGATTACCAGGGTTACGGGCTGAGTCACGGGCGTCCCTCCGAGCCTGCAACCTACGCCGACGCCGAGGCTGCCCTGCAGTTCCTGTTACAACATGATCCCGCAAAGGATCTGCCGCTGATCTTCTTCGGGCGTTCACTGGGCGGCGGCGTGGCCAGTTGGCTGGCGCAGAAGCACGCACCACGGGTGCTGATACTGGAATCCAGCTTTACCTCGGTCATGGACATGGGTCGGCATTATTATCCTTTTCTGCCGGTGTCCCTGCTGACGCGTTACCGCTACGACACCCTGTCCCGGATCGGCGCCCTCACCTGCCCCGTGCTGGTGGTACACAGCCCGGAGGATGACATCGTGCCCTATGAATTAGGCCAACGCCTGTACCAGGCGGCCCCACAACCGAAAACCTTTCTGGAGATCCGCGGTGGACACAATGAGGGTTTTATCATCAGCGGCGATCAATACATCAATGGTCTACGGGCCTTTCTCGACAATCACCTGTAAGCGCGCATGGACCTGTTGAACCGTATAGAACGCCTCGGCAACCGCCTGCCGGATCCGGCTACCCTGTTTCTGATCGGCCTGGTCGTGGTCGTGCTGCTGTCACAACTGGCGGTGAGCCTGGATTGGCGCGTCAATAGC
>JBFGPT010000353.1:0-2252 GCA_041564575.1 Gammaproteobacteria bacterium
CCTCGAAGGCCTTCGCCTCGTCCCTGCCGGATTGCGAATTATCCAGTTTCGAGAAGATAAAGATGGAAAAGAAGGCCGCGCTCATGGAGAACAGCGCCGGATGCTTGTAGGGAAACACGGGTTCGGCATTACCGAGAATGTCGACCCAGACAGTGGGTCCGAAGATCATGCACATGATGGCCGTGACTAGGCCGATGCTGCCGCCGATAAAGGCCCCGCGCGTGGTCAACCGTTGCCAGTACATCGACAGGAACAATACCGGGAAATTCACACTGGCGGCGATGGCAAAGGCCAGCCCGACCATGTAGGCGACGTTCTGTTTCTCGAAGATTATGCCGAGAATAATCGCCAGGATACCTATCACGATCGTGGCGATGCGTGACATGCGCACTTCCTCGCCTTCCAGCACCTCGCCATGCCGGATGACGCTGGCATACAGATCGTGCGAGATCGCCGAGGCGCCCGACAAGGTCAGGCCGGACACCACCGCCAGGATGGTGGCGAAGGCGACGGCCGAGATAAAACCCAGAAAGGCCTCGCCGCCAACAGCCTGTGACAGGTGCACCGCGGCCATGTTGTTACCGCCGAGAATGCCGCCGGTTTCGGGATCGAGGAATTCGGGATTGGCGGTCAGCATGACGATCGCACCGAATCCGATGATAAAGGTCAGGATATAAAAATAACCAATGAAGCCGGTCGCATAGAATACCGATTTGCGTGCTTCCTTCGCGTCCGGCACGGTGAAAAAGCGCATCAGGATATGCGGCAGACCGGCGGTACCGAACATCAGGGCCAGCCCCAGTGAGATCGCCGAGACCGGATCGGAAACCAGTCCACCGGGTGACATGATGTCGATACCGTGACTGTGAATATCAACGGCGCTGGTAAACAGGGTTTCAAACGAATAGTCCATTTTCACCATGACCATAATGGCAATGAAGCTCGCGCCGATGAGCAACAGCACCGCCTTGATGATCTGGACCCAGGTGGTCGCCAGCATGCCGCCGAAGGTGACGTACAGGATCATCAGGATGCCCACCGCGACCACGGCCAGGTTATATTCGAGGCCGAACAGGATCTGGATCAGCTTGCCCGCGCCCACCATCTGCGCGATCAGGTACAGGAGGACCACGCTCAGGGTGCCGCAGGCGGCAAGGCTGCGGATCGGCAAGGGCCGCAACCGGTAGCTGACGGCATCGGCGAAGGTGTACTTACCCAGGTTGCGCAGGCGCTCTGCGAGCAGGAACAGGATAATCGGCCAGCCGACAAGGAAACCGATGGAGTAAATCAGCCCGTCGAAACCGCTGGCGAAGACCAGACCCGAGATCCCCAGGAACGAGGCGGCCGACATGTAATCCCCGGCGATGGCGAGGCCATTCTGCAAGCCGGTGATGCTGGAGCCGGCCGCGTAAAAATCCCGGGTGCTTTTTGTGCGGCGTGCGGCCCAGTAGGTGATTCCCAGCGTCGCCGTTACGAAGATCAGGAACATGGTGATCGCGGTAACGTTGACCGGCCGGCGCGCTACCTCGCCCTCTATGGCATCGGCCGCCAGCAACAATACCGGGCACAACAGCAGCATGCCGCAAACCGGAAGAATACGTATCACCCTACTCCCCATTGTCGGTATTCTGCACGTGCTCGACGATGTCCCGGGTCAGGTGATCAAACTCGGTATTGGCGCGCAGCACATAGACACCCGTCAACAGGAAACTGAGCAGGATGACAAAGATCCCGGCAGGGATCCCCCAGGTGACGATACCGCCCGCGATAATCGGCTTTGCGAAGATCTCCGGCGCGAAGGCAATGATCAGTATAAAGGTGAAATACGTGGCCATGACGATGCCGGCCAGGATCCAGCTGAAGCGTCCCCGCTTTCTTTCCAGGTCATGGAATTCCGGATCGGCGTAAATACGCCGGTAAAGATGCTTCACTCCAGCCCCCCTTAGTTAATGTAATTTTTTTAATTAATGTAACTTTTTTATAATAATATTAATATGATACAACATAATGCCAGTGTAACCATCTGTATTTATCATAGATTAACAAACAGGTCGTGTCCGAGACGCTGTCTTGAGATCAGAGGCTTTATATAACAGTTGAAATCGGCAACAACGTGTAATTATACTGGTTCTAAAGGGATAACATATCCCGTACTAGAATAACAAGATCTTGATGCCTTCTTGCCTTAAATCCGGAGTCCGCTTGTGGCTCATGTCGCTGATTGCATACCTCTGCATCGGGCCGGTTTCTGC
>JBFGPT010000354.1:0-2249 GCA_041564575.1 Gammaproteobacteria bacterium
CGGCAGCGACGGCCGTGTGTCAGTGGAACTGAGCTTCTTCCGTTGAACCGGTGAGAGCGGTCACCGAGCTCTGCCCGCCCTGGATGACGGTGGCGACCTGGTCGAAGTAGCCGGTGCCGACTTCCTGCTGGTGGCTGGCGAAGGTGTAGCCATGTTCGCGCGCGGCGAATTCCGGCTCCTGGACCCTTTCCACGTAGGCGGACATGCCGCGTTTTACGTAGTCACGGGTCAATTCGAACATGTTGTACCACATGTTATGAATACCGGCCAAAGTGATGAACTGGTACTTGTAACCCATGGCACCCAGTTCCTTCTGGAACTTGGCGATGGTGGCATCGTCCAGGTTCTTCTTCCAGTTGAAAGACGGTGAACAGTTGTAGGCCAGTAACTGGTTCGGATGTTCCTTGCGTACCGCCTCGGCAAACTGCCTGGCCTCGTCCAGATCCGGTACCGCGGTTTCACACCACAGCAGGTCCGCATACGGCGCATAGGAGATACCACGGTCGATGGCCTGATCGATGCCGGCCTTGGTGACATAGAAACCTTCCGCGGTACGTTCGCCCGTACAGAATTTCTGGTCGCGTTCGTCCACGTCAGAGGTCAGCAATGCGGCGGCATTGGCGTCGGTTCGCGCCAGGACGATGGTCGGGACACCCATGGTATCGGCCGCCAGGCGTGCGGATACCAGCTTTTGAATGGCTTCCTGGGTCGGAACCAGGACCTTGCCCCCCATGTGACCGCATTTTTTCACGGAGGCGAGCTGGTCTTCATAATGCGCGCCGGCGGCACCGGCCTCGATCATGCCCTTCATGAGTTCGAAGGCATTCAGAACGCCGCCAAAACCGGCCTCGGCATCGGCAACGATGGGCGCGAAATAATCGATTTCGTCCTCGCCACGGGCCCATTGGATTTCGTCGGCGCGTCGGAAGGTATTGTTGATACGGCGAACCATGGTCGGTACCGAGTTATAAGCATACAGCGACTGGTCCGGGTACATGGTCTCTGAGGTATTGCCGTCGGCGGCAACCTGCCAACCGGACAGGTAGATAGCCTTGATACCGGCCTTGACCTGTTGCATGGCCTGGCCCGCGGTGATGGCGCCCATGCAGTTGATGTAATCTTCAGTGTTGACCAGGTCCCAGAGCTTCTCCGCGCCACGGCGGGCAATGGTATATTCTTCCTGCACGGAACCGCGCAGTCTGACCACGTCTTCGGCGCTGTAATCCCGTGTTACATCAGCCCATCGCGGATTTTCCGCCCAGTCCTTTTCAAGTGCCTTGATTTGTTCTTCTCGCGTCACGATAAACCTCCCGCCTAAAGATTCTTGTATATGAATTTAAGTGAAAATGGATACATCGCGGATCTGTTACTGCGGCATCAGCTTGCCCGGCAGTTCCGGCCCGATACAGGATTTTTTCGTCGGCCGTTCAGCACCCCGCCTATCCGTTGCTGCGACACATTAAGGAGCTGAGTAAGATTTGACAAACTAATTTTTTTAATATTTAGTATTAAGATTATTAATAATTAACCTGCCGATGCCGGATTCCCATTTACGTTTCGCGCTTAAACAGAACCGTTTCAAACAGTTACGGGCTTTTTGTTATACAGCGCAAAGTCACAGCATGTCGAAGGCGGCGGACAAGATGTTCTTGAGCCAGCCTTCCATCTCGCTGCTGATCAAGTCTCTGGAGAAAGACCTCGGTGAAAAACTGTTTCTGCGCCAGGGCCCCAAGATCATGCTCACCTCCGAGGGCTCGACCCTGTTCAGCCTGGCCCTGCCCCTGGTCGAGGGCCTGGAGACCCTGCCCCAGTCTTTCAATGAGCACTGCAAGAACCAGATCTCGGGCGAATTGACCATCGCCGCGGGGGAGTCCTCCATCCTGTACCTGTTACCCGACATCATCAAGATCTTCTCGGACAACTATCCTCATATCCAGATCAAGCTGAACAACGTCTCCGGCAACGAAGGTCTGGCGCAGATACGCGCCGGCGAGGCGGATTTTGCCGTAGGTTCAATCCTGAACGTGCCCAAGGATATCTTTTACCTGCCGATCTACGATTTCGAACCGGTGTTGATCACGCCGAACGATCATCCCCTGCTGCAATCCAAACCGGTACGGATACAGGATATCGCGCACTCCGGACTGATACTGTCGCCGCAGCACCAGTCGACGCGGCAAATGGTGGACCTGGTTTTCCAGCAATACAAGAGTGATTACCGGGTCATCATCGAGGCCGGCGGCTGGGAA
>JBFGPT010000355.1:0-2221 GCA_041564575.1 Gammaproteobacteria bacterium
CCCTGATCCTGGACGGTAATTATCCAAGGGTCATTCTCGCCCTCGGAGAGGGCCGCTTCCAGCCGCGCAGGGTCACGGTCGGCATGGTGAACGACGAACGGGCCGAGATCATCGACGGCCTGACCGCCGAAGAACGGGTCGTGACCTCGTCCCAGTTCCTGATCGATTCTGAGGCCTCGCTGATGGCATCCCTGCAGCGCATGACACCCGTGCCGGAGGAAGAGGCCATGGCGTCCGCGATCAGAACCGTCAGGGGGCAGGGGATAATCAATACCGTTGACCCGGAGGCCCGTTCGCTGAACATCAGTCACGAACCCATACTGAAGATTGACTGGCCGGCCATGACCATGGATATCGGTGTCGCCGGGGATATCAATCTTGAACGGGTAGCCGGCTGGAAAGAGATACGGTTTTACATGATGAAAGACGAATCCGGGACGTATTACATTCGCCGTATCGAACCAGTAAAACCTGCCACGGAAGATGAATCATGATCGACGCCATCATCGACTGGTCCGTAAACAACCGTGTTATCGTCATCCTGCTGGCCGGCCTGTTGTTCCTGGCCGGCGTGTACGCGGTGAAACAAACCCCGGTGGACGCCATACCGGATCTCTCCGATGTGCAGGTAATCATCAAGACTTCCTATCCCGGCCAGGCGCCCCAGGTCGTGGAGGATCAGGTCACCTATCCCCTGACAACCGCGATGCTGTCCGTCCCCTATGCCGTTACCGTGCGCGGTTATTCCTTTTTCGGTGATTCCTATGTCTACGTGATCTTCGAGGATGGCACGGATCTGTACTGGGCGCGTTCACGCGTACTTGAATACCTGAGCCAGGTTGCGAACCAGTTACCCGTCAACGCCCGGCCGGCGCTTGGACCGGACGCCACCGGGGTTGGCTGGATCTACGAATACGCCCTGATTGATCGCAGCGGCCGCAACGACCTGTCGCAACTGCGTTCCCTGCAGGACTGGTTTTTGAAATTCGAATTACAAACCGTACCCGGTGTCGCCGAGGTCGCCAGCGTCGGCGGTTATGTCAGGCAGTACCAGGTCGTGGTCGAACCCAACCGCCTGCGTGCCTTCGGTATACCCCTGTCACGCATCAAGCAGGAAATCCAGCGCGCCAACCAGGAAATCGGCGCATCGGTCATCGAAATGGCGGAAGCGGAATACATGGTGCGCGTGACCGGCTATATCAAGGGCCTGAAAGACCTTGAAGAAATACCGCTGGGCGTCAACCGCAATGGCGTTCCGGTATTGCTGGGCGATGTCGCGGAGATCCGCCTCGGGCCGCAATTGCGGCGCGGGGTGGCCGAACTCAATGGCGAAGGTGAGGTGGTCGGCGGCATTATCGTCATGCGCTGGGGCGAGAACGCCATGCGCACCATCGAGGCGGTCAAGGATAAACTGGCCAACCTGGAAAAAAGCCTGCCGGACGGCGTGGAAGTCGTCGAGGTGTATGATCGTACCGGCCTGATCAGCCGCGCCATCGACAACCTTGAAGAGAAATTAATCGAGGAATTCATCGTTGTTGCCCTGGTGTGCGTCCTTTTCCTGTTTCATATGCGTTCCTCCCTGGTGGTCATTATCAGCCTGCCACTTGGCATCCTCGCCGCATTCATCATCATGCACGGGCAGGGGATCAACGCCAATATCATGTCACTGGGTGGCATCGCGATCGCCATCGGCGCCATGGTCGATGCCGCGATCGTCATGATCGAGAATGTCCACAAGCACATGGAGGCCCACCCCGGTCAGCGGCAGGATCACTGGGCGCTGGTGGCGCGGGCCAGTAAGGAGGTCGGGCGCCCCCTGTTTTTCTCGCTGCTGATCATCACCCTGAGTTTCCTGCCGGTCTTCGTGCTGGAAGCCCAGGAAGGCCGCTTGTTCAAACCGCTGGCCTTTACCAAGACCTATGCCATGGGCGCGTCCGCGATACTGGCCATTACCCTGGTGCCGGTGCTGATGGGCTACCTGATCCGCGGCAGGATCATCCCGGAGAAAAAGAACCCGGTAAACCGCCTGCTGATTTTCCTGTACCGGCCGTTTATTAACCTGGCATTGAAAATACCGAAAACGATCATTTTCCTTGCCATCGTGATTACCGTCATCGGCTTCCAGCCGCTGGGTAAACTCGGTTCCGAGTTCATGCCGGACCTGGACGAGGGCGACCTGATGTATATGCCGACGACCTTTCCGTCAATTTCCATCGGCAAG
>JBFGPT010000356.1:0-2217 GCA_041564575.1 Gammaproteobacteria bacterium
GCCGCCCCCCACGCCCAGCACCAGGACGCGGCGCGGTGCTGTCTCCGGCTGGTAACAGGACGGCAGGATCAGGAGATCCCAGATACTGCCGGTCACGGGATTAGCGGGATTGAACTGGCTGTGGCAGACCCCGTTTTTATACAGGCGCCGGCTGTTGCCGGCGGTGCGAACCTCGTAGTGTTGACCCGCGGTTTTCTTTTGCCATAAAACGGCCATAGAGCCGGACTCCGCTCAGGAATAATGGTTTTCGGGACTCATGCCGGCAATCAAGATGTTACAATCCACCGGCATTACTGCTTGTTATATTCACCGTTCGAGGTTTTTACGTTGACAGAATTCCTGATTGAGTACGGCATGTTCCTGGCCAAGTTCATCACCGTAGCCGGGACCCTCCTCATAGCCATTGTCCTGGCCATGGTGTTTGTGTCCCACGCCAGGACCGCACACGAGGACCACATCGAGATCAAGCATATCAACCGGAAATTCGAGCAACTCGAACTGCTCCTGAAGTCGGCCATACTACCAAAAAAACAACTCAAAAATGATCTGAAGGATTACAAAAAACTGCTCAAACAGGCCGACAAGCATCCGGACGAGGAGAAAAAACGCGTCTATGTCCTGAAGTTTCACGGTGACATCCGGGCCAGCGGTGCCGTGTCTCTGGCCGAGGAAATCACGGCCGTGCTGATGATCGCGCGCGACAATGATGAAATTCTGCTGGTCCTGGAGAGCGCCGGCGGCACCGTGCATGGCTACGGTTATGCCGCCTCGCAACTTTCGCGTATACGTGACCGCGGCATCCGGCTGACCGTCGCCGTTGACAAGGTCGCCGCCAGCGGCGGCTACATGATGGCCTGTGTCGCCAATCGTATTATCGCCGCGCCCTTTGCCATCATCGGTTCTGTCGGCGTGCTCGGACAGGTCCCGAATTTCAACCGCCTGTTGAAACGCCATGACATTGACTTTGAGCAGTTCAGCGCCGGCAAGTACAAGCGCACCCTGTCAATATTCGGCGAAAACACGGACGAGGGCCGCGAAAAATTTCGCCAGGAACTCGAGGATACACACGAGCTTTTCAAGACCTTCATTAACGACAACCGTCCGCAGGTGGATATCGAGGCTATCGCTACCGGCGAACACTGGTACGGACAAAGAGCGCTGGACCTGAAACTGGTGGACGAGATAAGAACCAGCGAAAGCTGTCTCAGCGAGTACGCCCGTACATGCGACCTGTACGAAGTGCAACACCGGCACAAAAAAAGTGTATCGGAAAAACTGGCCGCCGCCCTGACGCGCGTACAGGAAGCCGTCAGTGGCAGGACATAGCTTGCCTACAGTGAGCGGATTTCGTCGGCGATGATGCCGATACCCCGGCGCACCGCTTCACTGTCCTGAGAATAGGTCAGGCGGATGCATTGCTGCTTGTGGTCCCAGTCCTCGTCGAGGCCCGGGAAGAAGTAGTCGCCGGGAATGATCAACACGCCCTTCGCCTTCAGGCGTTCATAGAGTTCCATACTGCTGATCGGCAGTTGCGGAAACCAGAGCCACAGGAATATCGCACCCTCGGGTTTGTGGATGTAATACTCAATGCCCTGCATCGCCTCCTCGATCCAGCCGATGGCCATCTCGGCCCGTTGCCGGTAATACGGCCGGATAACCTGGTTGCTGAGTGTGATAATTTCGCCGCTGCTTACCAGGTCCAGCGCCAGCGATGGTCCGAAGCTGCCCTGCGCCAGGTTCATGATGGCGCTCATGCTGGTCAGTGCCCGGATGATTTCCTTGCGTGCGATCACGATCCCGGTACGCATGCCAGGCAGACCGAGTTTGGACAGGCTCAGGCACAATACGATGTGTTCATCCCACAACGGTGCAATGTCGCCGAAGACGATGTTCGGAAACGGCGCGCCGTAGGCATTGTCCAGGATCAGCGGGATATCACGTGCCTTGCATAGTTCCAGCAGGTGCGCGGTCTCGTCATCGGTGATGACGTTACCGGTGGGGTTGGTTGGCCTGGATATGCACATGGCGTTGATCCGCTCATCGATATCCAGGGAGGAAAAATCGACATGATATTTGAAGAACCGGCCATCCAGTTTTTCAATTGATGGCCGGCGCGATACGAACAGGCCGTCCGCCAGGCCAACATCACTGTAGCCGATATATTCCGGCGCCATCGGCAACAGTATCCGGCGCCGCGTGCCGTCGGGAAACTCACCC
>JBFGPT010000357.1:0-2216 GCA_041564575.1 Gammaproteobacteria bacterium
CTGAACGGCCTCATGGCCCTGCCCAACCTGATCGCGCTGTTGCTGCTCAGTCCGGTCGTGTTTGCCATCACGCGCGAATATCGAAATCATAATCAAAATGGCGAAACTTCCGGGTGACATTGTAATAGTCGTAACCAATGCCCTGCGCGAGGACATCGGTGACGGCGACCTGACCGCCGACCTGGTCCCGGAAGACTCGGTCAGTTGCGCCACCATCATCACGCGTGAAGATGCGGTGCTGTGCGGTATCGCCTGGGTCAACGAGGTGTTCCGGCAACTGGGCACGGGAACCATCATTGACTGGCACGTTCAGGATGGCGGGGAGATATACCGCGATCAGGAAATCTGCGCCATCAAGGCGCCGACCCGAAACCTGCTGACCGGGGAGCGCACCGCGCTGAATTTCCTGCAAACACTGTCCGGCACCGCCACCGTGACACGGCGGCTGGTGCATCTGCTTGGTGAATCCCCGTGCCGCCTGCTGGACACCCGCAAGACCCTGCCGGGCCTGCGGACCGCGCAAAAATACGCCGTCGCCTGCGGTGGCGGCAGTAATCACCGCATGGGGCTGTTCGATGCCATCCTGATCAAGGAGAACCACATTATCGCCGCCGGCGGCATCCGCGCGGCCGTGCATCGGGCCCGTGACAAGCAGGTCCGCGTCCAGGTCGAGGTCGAGTCGCTGACGGAACTGCAGGAGGCCATCGACGCCGGCGCCGATGCGGTCCTGCTGGATAATTTCAGCCTGGAAGACCTGCGCGAAGCGGTCGCAATGTCCCGGGGCCAGGTCAGTATCGAGGCCTCGGGAGGTATTGAGGAAACGGATTTGCCGGCGGTCGCCGCCACCGGCGTGGATTTTATATCGATCGGCGCACTGACCAAGCATGTGCGCGCGATCGATTTTTCATTGCGGTTTCGCGCCTGCTAGGCTGTTCTAGAGGCGTTCCTTGACCGTCTGATAAATCGACTCGGTCTTCTCGTCGGCACCCGACAGGACCTGCTCCAGCTGTTGCAGGCGATCCTTGGCAAAGGCCTCGTCCTTGATGCCACCGACGTTGATATAAACATTCAGGGCAGCGCTCTTCAGGGCGGCATGGGCGGCCAGGACCGAAACGCCGGAGTCGCTGATAACATTCTTGTTACCCTTCTCGGCAACGGCCTGGCTGGCATCAATCACTTCACGACACAGCTTGGCGCAGGCCAGCGGCACATCGGTAGCCTCCTTTAAAGCCTCCTGGATCGCGGCCGAACGCGTGCTTTTTTCATCGTCACTGTCCTTCGGCATACCGTAGGCGCCCATGACCTTGTCGAAGACATCGACATCGGCCTTGATCATGTCCGTCAGGCGGCCGCGCAGGTCCTCGGTCGTTGCCAGGGCCGCCTGCATCTCGCCCTCGACGTCCGCGTAGTTCTTCTTGCCGACTGTCAGGTTACACACCATGCTGGTCAGGGCCGCACCCATGGCCCCCATGATCGCGGCGGCACCGCCACCGCCCGGAGTCGAGGCGCTGCTGGCCAGTTCGTCCAGGAATTTGGAAATCGGTTGGTCTTTTATCATTGTCATTCCCCATGAATTGTTGTCATTCAGATTGCTTAGGTTGCGGGCCTTCCTGCTTTGTATGCCGCGGCGGAGCGGATCCTATCATAACTCATCCTATTGTCGCTGATGCGCGCATGCGGTACCTTAGCGACCGGGGAGAATGTGCCGCTGTAGCCCTGACACGGACCGGATCACGGCCGCTGTAAAGCCGGCCGGAAAGATTTCGGGAATAACGATTCGAAGATTCTCACTTTTCAGGGGAAAATAATGAAAAAACTTTTATTTCAACTAGATACCGATGAACATCCATCAGTTTTCGACACCGTCGTGGCTTATGATGGCGGTGCCGACCACGTGATTGGCCATGGCAATGTCAATCCGGACAACGTCACACCGCTGGTCGAGGGCACCATATTCACGCGTGCACCCAAGGAGAAAAAATTCACCGCGATATTCGTCGGCGGCAGTGACATGACGGCCGGCGAAAATCTGTTCAAGGCGGTGCAAAAAAACTTTTTCGCGGACTTCCGGGTCTCCGTCATGCTCGACAGCAACGGCAGCAATACCACCGCCGCGGCCGGCGTGGCCAAGCTGCTGACCAGTGGCGCCATCAAGGACAAGCGTTGCGTGATACTGGCCGGCACCGGCTCACCGCCGGGGGTGGCGAGCCCCACGA
>JBFGPT010000358.1:0-2212 GCA_041564575.1 Gammaproteobacteria bacterium
CCAGCGTCGTGAACCATTCAGCCTCCAGTTTCTCCAGTTCCGCCGCTTCCGGCTGCATCGACGGCCGTTCGATGCCATACAGCTGCACACCGCTCAGGGCGATCCTGTGATTGAGCAAATCGCCGATAAATTCCAGGTAGGCATCAACCTCGGCGGTTGCGGGAGGCTGCCCGTTACGTTTGAAAAAACAACTCTGGATCCAGGTCGGGCACAGGCGCGCGGACAGCATCAGATTATTACGTACCCGCTCCGGGCTGATCGCCGCATGATTGATCCGTTCCAGCCCCGCCCGGGTGGCGCTGTCGAGCTTGAACCAGACCTCACCGCCGAGTTGCCGCAGGCGTTGCAGTCCGGCCTGGACGGTGGGCTTGTTGATGAGGCTACCATTCGTGATCAGCACGATATGGGACTGTGCGGTCTGGGGGTAATTCCGGCGTACCGCGCCAATGCGATCGATCACCTCGCCGAATTCACTGGCGCTGGTGGATTCCCCGTTTCCTGAAATAGCGAAATCCCGGACGCTGTCCAGACCAGCCTCGGTGTTGAATCGCAGCGGGAAGCTGCCGTCCGCCAGCGCGTCCAGCAATTGCCGTAATTCCGCGTCCAGCAGTTCCAGGTCTATGGGCGGTGCGCTGCCACGGACCAGGTCCGGCACCTGGCAATAGATACAGCGCCAGTTGCAGGCATTGTTCGGGTTGAGATTGATACCGATAGACAGGCCGCCGGAACGCCGGGAGATGACCGGGTAGACATAGGTCATCCCGGCGCTGTCGCGGCTATGGTCAGTGGTGGTCAGGGTCATCAGTTCAGGCAGGTGCATATCGCGGCGCGGGCGGGTCCGGGTAAACCCGCCATGGCAGGCGCCGTGTTCGCTCCGTGCCGATCGCTAGTCCGGCTGTGGCACGATACGCAGGTAAGGCCTGGGCGCCTTCCAGCCGGCGGGGAATTTCTTCTTTGCCTCCTCGTCCGAAACCGCCGGCACGATGATGACATCCTCGCCGGACTTCCAGTTCACCGGCGTGGCCACCTTGTGCCTGGCTGTCAACTGGCAGGAATCCAGTACGCGCAGAACCTCGTCGAAATTACGGCCGGTGCTCATCGGGTAAGTGATCATCAACTTGATGCATTTGTCCGGACCAATAATAAACACCGAACGTATGGTGGCATTGTCCGCCGCGGTGCGACCTTTGGCATTACCGGAGGCATTCGGGTGGATCATGTCGTACTGTTTGGCTATCGACAGGTCGGTATCCCCGATCAGGGGATAATTAATGGCGGCGCCCTGGGTTTCCTCGATATCGCCGACCCAGGCGGCGTGATCCTCGACCGAATCGATGCTGAGGCCGATGACCTTGCAATGACGCTTGTCGAACTCCGGTTTCAGTTTCGCCATGTACCCGAGTTCCGTCGTACAGACAGGCGTGAAATCCTTGGGATGCGAGAACAGGATGGCCCAGCCGTCGCCGATCCAGTCATGAAATTCGATTTCTCCCTCTGTGGTCTGCGCAACGAAATTCGGCGCCTCGTCTCCGATACGTAGTGACATAGTGTTCTCCTCCGAACATGCGGGCCGCCGGCAAGTACGGTGTACCGGCGATTATTTCCAGAAAATTAATGACAGATTCTAGCAAAAAACGCGTCGGCAGATGGCGGCGGGTTGTTGTGCTGCAATACCGTCGCCTGGCAGACAGGCTACTGCGGCCGGGTGGCCAAAACACGCTGGGAAATTATGGAGCGGACAATAAAGAACCCCCGTTATTACGTCAAGCGGGGGTTCATGTTGCGATTAGCAACATATAGTGTTTTCACTCCTCAGACAAAGTATAGCAGGTGAAATCGAGTATGCCAGAAACGCGTGTACCGCCGCGCAAATGGCGTGCCGGCGCCGGTAATTTCTACAGCTTGCGCATCAATGTCTTGACACGCTCGGCACTGGCATCATCGAGTTCCTTGCGGATCTTGCCGGTGACATACCTGGCCTCGAATTTCTTGGCGCGGATGTCCTTGAGCAATTCCAGAATCTGATCATCACTCTTGTTTTTTTTCAGGGCCACGATCAGCATCTCGATCAGGGTGTCTGACCAGAGGGTTTTATTGACGGTGTTATGCGTGGTGTCTTCGCTCATACGCTATGCCTGGTGATTGATACACACATGTATTACAGCAGTATTACCGCTCACCTGTTTGAGACTATAGTGCCTCACCCGGGCGC
>JBFGPT010000359.1:0-2211 GCA_041564575.1 Gammaproteobacteria bacterium
GCGCCGGCCGCGTCCTGGTCGTTCCAGGTTTTCATGAACAGGCCCTGCACGCGGTAGCCCTGTTCCTTCAGTAAGAGTGCGGTCACGGAGGAATCGACACCGCCGGAGATGCCGACGATGATGTCAACGGAATCGTTCAATTACGCCGCAGGTCATGATGCAATAAATCCAGCGGGAAGGATTTACCGGCCAGATAGTCCTCGATACAGCGCAGAACCATGTCACTGCGCAACCTCGATGATTGTGCCTGCAGTTCTTCAAGGTTCAGCCAGACCGCCTGCACGATACCGTCATCCAGGGGCTGGTTTGGGTCATGATTACCGCAGCTGCCGTGGAAGCAGACCCTGAGATAGGTGATATCCTGCGAGGAATTCGGATACATGTAGATCCCGGTGACCGCCCGGGGCTCAAAGTCATAGGCCGTCTCTTCCTTGACCTCCCGGCGGATGGCCTCGATCAGGGATTCGTCCTGTTCCAGGTGACCGGCCGGCTGGTTGATCACGAGTTCATCGCCTGAATATTCCTCGACCACGAGAAAACGGCCGTCCTTTTCAACGATGGCGGCCACCGTTACATTGGGTTTCCACTGCATGATGCCGGTTTAGAACGGGGTGTGATTAATCTGGAACAAGCCGGTATTATATAGCGTGAACACTCTGGGTAAAGACGCATGAAAATCCCGCATATTATAAGCCTCGGCCTGGCCCTGTCGATCCTCTGGGTCCTCCTGTCAGGCCACTATACCTCGCTGCTGCTCCTGCTGGGCCTGGCCTCGGTCATCTTCGTGGTGCATCTGGCGAGCCGCATGGATGTCGTCGACCAGGAAGGACAGCCCATACATCTCAGGTTCCTGTCCCTGATCATGTACTGGTGCTGGTTGCTGAAGGAAATCGTACTGAGCAATATCGATGTGTGTCGCCGGATCCTCGATCCGAAGCTGCCGATTTCGCCGACCATCATCAAGGTGCCATGCAGCCAGCCTGACGACCTCGGACGGGTCATCTACGCCAATTCCATCACGCTGACGCCGGGTACGGTTTCGCTGGAGGTTGACGCGAGCGGCATCGAGGTGCATGCCCTCAGCCGTGAGGCCGCCGAGGCGCTGAAACAGGGCGAGATGGACCGGCGCGTAACCGCCATGTCGAGGCCGGCATGATCACGGCCGCGACACTGGCCATCGTCATCGCCATGTTCGTCGCGCTGGCGCGCGCGTTTCTTGGGCCGACACTCTATGACCGCGTGTTGTCGGTGAATATTTTCGGCACAATCGCGGTGCTGTTCATCAGCTTGTTCGGTTTCATGACCGATCGTCCGGATTTTCTCGATATCGCCCTGGTGTATGCGCTGATCAATTTCATCGCCACCATCGCCATTCTGAAGTTTTTCGAATACGGCGACCTGGCGCCAGGCGACCGTTCTGAGCAGGGCAGGGAAGTATGAGCACACTGCTGCAAGTCGTGAGTTATTTCTGCCTGGCAGCGGGAGCGTTTTTCGTGCTGGTCGGGACAATAGGCGTGATCCGCTTGCCGGATTTCTATACCCGCCTGCACGCCGCCGGCCTGGTCGATACCCTGGGTTGTCTTTTGATCCTTCTGGGACTGATCCTGCAGGCGGGTTTCAGCCTGGTGACCATCAAGTTGCTTATGATCATCGGGTTTATCCTTTTTACATCGCCGATGGCGAATCACGCCCTCGCCAAGGCCGCCATACACGGTGGTATCATGCCGAAGCAGGATCATGACGCCTGAGTTTCTTATCGACTTCCTGCTGTTGTTCATGATGATGCTGACAGCGTTTTATATACAGGCCGTGAGCAATCTTTTTTCAGCGGTGATCCTGACCGGGATCTTCAGCCTGTTGTCCGCCTGCCTGTTCCTGACCATGGATGCCGTGGATGTCTCGTTCACGGAGGCCTCGGTTGGCGCCGGTATCGCGACCCTGTTGTTCCTCGGCACGCTGGTGCAGACCTCGTCCAGCGAGCGCAGGCAGGACGGCAGTTCAATCATCGCGATCGCCATTGTCGTGATCACCGGTGTGTTGCTGATGTATGGTATATCGGACATCCCGCCGTTTGGCCTGGAGGGGAATCCAGCGCAAACCTATCTCTCGCCACGTTTCGTTGAGGTTTCGCCTGTGGAAGTCGGTATCCCCAACATGGTCACCTCGGTACTGGCGAGCTACCGGGGCTTCGACACCCTGGGCGAGGTGACA
>JBFGPT010000360.1:0-2211 GCA_041564575.1 Gammaproteobacteria bacterium
CATTACCAGATCAACAGTTATTGCCTGAGGCTGGATAACTCACATTTAATCGCCGGCCGACTGCTGGATTATATCTTTACATGGGAATACCTGCCCGATACCGCCAGCAATACCGTGCGCATCATCTGCGAGAACATCACCAGCAAGAACCGTCTGACCGACAGTCATGCCAACGAGGATGCCTTCAAACAGGCGCTGAATTACCTCTCGGTCGGCGTCACGTTGATCAACCGAAAACTGCAGCCAACCTTTATCAACGAAACAGCACAACAACTGATCGACAACTCTTCACAGATCGATATCTGCCGCAACAGCCTGTCGCTACGTGATGAAAACCTTAACAGCACCCTGAAAAAACTGGTGGAAACACCGAACCATGGCAAGATTACCGTGCCGGACTCAAGGGCCGATCAAACCATCGATATTTTCATATCGCCCCTGCAGGCTGCTTTGACGGAGCGTTCCGAAGACGCCCCGGCTGTTATTGCCTTTATCTTTGCCGGCCGCAAGGACCGCGAATACCTGGAGACCATGCTGGAGCGCCTGTACAACCTGACCAAGGCGGAGGCCCGGCTGGCCGCGGCCCTGGTACAGGATCCGCGCCTGGAAGAGGCGGCCAGGTCCATCGATATCACCGTCAACACGGCCCGCACGCACCTGAAGAAACTCTTTACCAAGACCGGCACCGATCGGCAATCCTCCCTTGTACACCACATCGTCACCGGTCCGGCCGGTATCCTGATTAAGTCAGGCACCCTGTAAAATCCTCCCACGTGGGGCAACTGAAAATCACGATAGGGCAAATCCAGCTCATGGCGGCGCCGCTGGATACACCGACGGCCAGGGCCATTATCGAGAACCTGCCAATCACGTCCACGGCACACACCTGGGGCGCGGAAGTCTATTTCCCGGTCCCGGTCAATGTACCGCTGGAAAACGATGCGCGCGACATGGTCGAGGCCGGGGAAATCGCCTTCTGGGTGGAAGGCAGCTGCATCGCCATCGGTTTCGGGCCGACGCCGTTATCGCGAGGCGATGAAATCCGGCTGGCGGCGCGAACCAATATCTGGGCCCGGGCGACAACCCCGGTCAGCCGCCTGGCAGCGGTCAGGGAGCAAGACCCCGTGCTTGTCACCCTGCTCGGCGAGGACGGTACAGGCCCGTAGCGGATCAACCGGACTCGCGGATCTCGAAATCGTGGGTGACCCTGGCCATGGCCCCCAGCATGATAGAAGCCGAGCAGTATTTCCCGGCCGACAGATCGATCGCCCGGCTTACACGCTTGTCATCCAGTGCCTGCCCGGTGATGACAAAATGCAGATGGATCTCGGTGAACACCTTGGGTGCTTCCTCGGCGCGACTGGCCGTAATTTCAACATAACAGTCGCTGACCGCCTGGCGTGATTTTTTCAGGATCGAGATAACATCCACCTGGCTGCAGGCGCCCATTCCCAAAAGCAGCATCTCCATGGGCCGCGGTCCCTGGTTTTTGCCGCCGGCATCAGGTGGACCGTCGATCACGATGCTGTGACCCGATTCCGTCCGGCCTTCGAATGCAACGCCTCCCGTCCATTTCACCACTGCCTTCATAGAAGACTCCAAATAGTTGATTTTCTGAAAAAAGAGTACCATAGTTCCACTATCATCCGGAACACATATAGCAGGTATTGGAACAGTGAGAACGGGGATGGGTAACCAGGAAATGCAAAGAACGAGCTTTCATAATCGTGACCAGACGATTTCACAATTGCTGGAACACTGCCACACCAGAACCTATAACGCCAAGAACGTCATCATCAAGGAAGGCGACCCCAGCGCACATCTCTACTACATCCTGAGCGGCTCGGTCACCGTGCTCATCGAGGATCACAAGGGGCGCGAAATCGTCCTCAGCTACCTGAACCCGGGAGACTTTTTCGGCGAGATCGGTTTGTTCGACGCCGAGCACAAGCGCAGTGCCTTCGTGCGAGCCAAGACCAAGTGTGAAATCGCCCAAATCAGTTATGACCGGCTGAAGTCCCTGAACAACCTGTTCCCGGACCTGTTGTTCGCCATCGCCACCCAGATGGCGTTGCGCCTGAGGAAGACCAGCCGCAAGGTCAGCGACCTGGCATTCACCGACGTCAAGGGCCGGGTCGCCCGCACCCTGCTGGAACTGTGCAAGGAGCCGGACGCCATGACCCATCCGGACGGCATGCAGATCAAGATCAC
>JBFGPT010000361.1:0-2207 GCA_041564575.1 Gammaproteobacteria bacterium
GGCGGTCCCGGCGGCTCGAGCTGTGCGAGGAGCCTGCGCCGCGCCGGACTGGAGGTGACGGTCCTCGACCGCAGACGCTTTCCCCGCGACAAGACCTGTGCCGGCTGGATCACGCCGGCGGTGGCACAAACTCTTCAGCTCGACCTGGAGGAGTATGCCGGGAAGCGTGTGCTGCAAGCGATCACGGGGTTTCGCGTCGGACAGATTGGCGCTGATCCGGTGGATATCGACTACACTTACGGCCCGGTCAGTTACGGTATCCGCCGTTGCGAATTCGATCACTACCTCTTGCGGCGCAGTGGAGCGCGCCTGATGCTGGATCACAGCGTGAAACAGATCCGGCGCGATAAGGATCATTTGGTCATCAATGATCAGATCAGTGCCCGCCTGCTGGTCGGGGCGGGTGGACACTTCTGCCCGGTGGCGCGTTTCCTGGGGGCGAAACCCGGCCAGGCGGAAACCGCGGTCCTGGCGCAGGAGTTTGAATTCAAAATGACTGCCGCGCAGTTATCCGCCTGTCGTGTCGATGCGGGCCGCCCGGAATTATACTTCTGCCCCGACCTGAAGGGTTATGGCTGGGTCTTTAAAAAAGGCGATTACCTGAATGTCGGCCTGGGCCGTGAAGACCGTCACCGCCTGTCATCACACGTGGAAGATTTCCGGGCATTCCTGCAGCGGCATAACCGCATCGGTTTTACCCTGCCGGCTGATTTCAACGGCCATGCCTACCTGTTGTATGAACATGCCGTACGCGACAGCGTGGCTGACGGCGTGTTGTTGATCGGGGATGCGGCGGGTCTCGCCTATACCCGGAGTGGCGAGGGCATCCGCCCGGCGATCGAGTCCGGTCTGATTGCGGCAAATGTCGTCCTCGAGGCAAACGGGGATTACAGGGCAGCCCATCTCGGGCGTTACGTGTCCATGATCCGCGATCGTTTCGGACAACGAAAAACCGGATCAGGACTGGCAGCATATCTCCCCCAGAGTTTCAAACAAACGCTTGCCGGCCACATCATGAAATCTTCCTGGTTACTGCGTCATGTTTTGATCAACCGTTGGTTCCTGCATACGCATCAGCCTGCCTTGACCTGAAAAAATATACAGGCGTGTTGTGCCGGTCTTTGGGTGAAATCACCATCGTTGCCTGTCTCCATTCCATGCAATCGTCCCGGCAGGCTTGTCAGCCGTCTCCCCGTGGAGATAAAGTAACGGTTGGATGCCGACGAGCAGGAAATTATCAATGCTGACCAAAACCATGGTTAACACAGGGCGCACTGACGCTGAACCGAGAATATGAAAGATCGCCTGCGACTTGTCTTCGCGCCGTTGCTGAACCTGCTGGAATCCGGTGATGAGCCCTTTCAATACAAGCCCCTGCAAAGAAAGGTGCTGGTATTTATCGGCTGCCTGTTTTCCGGCCTGTCGCTCTCCGTGCTGTTGCTGAACGACGGCAAGGACCCGGGCTATCTGCTGCCGGTAATGGTCTTTGGTATCGCGGGTCTTTTAAGCCTGGTCGTGGGCCTGCTCGGCACGGACCGTGCGGTCGCGAAAATCTGGGGATCGCGTCAATAAGCGAGTCAACTGCATTATCCCACGACTTATAATTTCATCGCAGCCATCCCTTGATTGCGAAGATATACAGGCTAAGCGCCATACCTGCCGCAAGACCGAATGAAACCTGTGCCAGTGTTCCCGGCCAGGGCGTGTCCTGCAGGTTCATGCCCAGCAAACCGCCGGCTGTGGCCGGGATCAGCGCCAGCGTGGTCAGCAATGCAAGCAGACGCATGACCCGGTTCATCTGGAAAGAAGAGACATTGATACGCAGGTCAACGAGCGACTGCAACGATTCCCGTTGATCCTCTATGCTCTCATACAGATCACCAGCGTCATCCGCAAGTAAACGAAAATACTCCCTGTCACCCGTATCCAGTCCCGGAATACTCAATTGCCCCTGCGAGAGATCCCGAATCACGCCCTTGAGATGTTTCAGGCTGCTGCGAACCCGTAATATATCCGCCCTTACTGTAAATGACCTTGCAAGAAAATCAGCATCGTTCAGTGTTGCCTGCTCGGTTTCAAGTTTAATCAAGGTGGTCTCAAGGTGCTCGGTTACCTCGGTGTAGGCACGGATAATCTCGCCGGCGAGCGCGATTGTAGCACGCACCATGCGCGGCATATTCGCATCCAGTTCGGGCAAACGCTGTTCA
>JBFGPT010000362.1:0-2205 GCA_041564575.1 Gammaproteobacteria bacterium
CCGGGACCCGCAACTTGACCTTGCCCTCCAGCGTCGGCACTTCCAGTTCACCACCCAGGGCCGCTGTCGCGAAACTGATCGGGATATCGCAATACAGGTCGCTGCCATCGCGCGTGAAAATCGGATGTTCACGCACCATGACGTGGACGTACAGATCACCGGATGGACCGCCGTTTTCACCGGCCTCCCCTTCGCCGGACAGGCGGATGCGATCACCGCTGTCGACACCGGGTGGCACCTTGACCGAGATGGTCTTGTTATCGCGCACCCGGCCCTGCCCGCGGCAATCGCCGCAAGGGTCCTTGATGATCTTGCCCTGTCCACGACACTGCGGACAGGTTTGCTGGATGGAGAAAAAGCCCTGTTGCATGCGCACCTGGCCCAGCCCGTTACAGGTGGGACAATTGGCGGGTTTGCTGCCTTTCTTGGCACCGGACCCGCTACAGGTCTTGCAGACTATCAGCTTCGGTACGCGGATTTTGATCGTGGTGCCGGACACGGCTTCTTCGAGACTCAATTCCAGGTCATAACGCAGGTCGGCCCCGCGGTAGACGCGTTCCCCGCCGCGGCCGCCAGCGCCGCCGTGGCCGAATATATCGCCGAACACGCTGTCGAAAATATCGCCGAAACCGGCGCCGCCAAATCCGCCGGCGTGACCTGTGCCGCCCCCCGCTGAGGGATCCACGCCGGCATGGCCAAACTGGTCATAGGCGGCACGCTTGCGGCTGTCGGATAAGACGTCAAAAGCCTCCTTGGCCTCCTTGAATTTTTCCTCGGCGGTGTCATCCCCGGCATTTCGATCCGGGTGATACTTCATGGCCAGCCGGCGATAGGCCTTTTTCAGCTCATCTTCAGTTGCGTTCCTGGAAACCCCCAGGACCTCGTAATAATCTCGTTTTGCCATAAACCGATCTTTTTCTTGTGAATTCTCTGCAAACAGTTCAAACAGACCAGCCCGGAGGGCATCCCCACCAGGCTGTTCTGTAGTACTGACTAAAGTACGGTCCGGGTACCCGGAAACCGGGAAGCAAGTCCCCGTCCGTTACCAGGATTGCTTATTTTTTTTCGTCATCGACCTCTTCGAACTCGGCATCGACGACATCATCCCCGGAAGCCTCCCCCCTGGAACCGGACTCGGCACCGGCGGATTCCGCACTGGCACCAGCGGCCTCACCCTCACCGGCGGACTGCTTGTAGGCGCGTTCAGCCAGCTTGCCGGCCACCTCGGTGAGCTTGCGCGTCTTTTCCTCGATGTCGTCCTTGTCGCTGCCCTTGAGGGCTTCCTCCAAATCCTTGATGGCGGCCTCGATATCGGTCTTCTCCTGCGCTTCGATCTGGTCCTTGAGTTCCTCCATGGACTTTTTCGTCGCGTGGATCATGTTCTCGGCCATGTTCCTGGCGTCGATCAGTTCCCGGGCCTTGCGGTCTTCCTCGGCATGGGCCTCGGCATCCTTGATCATCTTTTCGACCTCGTCCTCCGACAGGCCGCTGGAGGCCTTGATGACGATGGACTGCTCCTTGCCCGTGGCCTTGTCCCTGGCGGACACGTTGAGGATGCCGTTGGCGTCGATATCAAACGCCACCTCGACCTGCGGGATGCCGCGCGGTGCCGGCGGGATATCGGTCAGGTCGAAACGACCGAGCGACTTGTTGCCGGAGGCCATTTCACGTTCACCCTGCAGGACATGCACGGTGACCGCGGTCTGGTTGTCGTCCGCGGTTGAGAACACCTGCTGCGCCTTGGTCGGGATTGTCGTGTTCTTGTCGATCAACTTGGTCATGACGCCGCCGAGGGTTTCGATACCCAATGACAGCGGTGTGACGTCCAGTAACAGGACGTCTTTCACGTCACCACCCAGCACACCGGCCTGGATCGCGGCGCCAATGGCCACGGCTTCGTCCGGGTTGACGTCCTTGCGTGGCTCCTTGTTGAAAAATTCCTGCACGGTCTGCTGCACCTTGGGCATGCGCGTCTGGCCGCCGACCAGGATGACATCGGTAATATCGGAATTGGACAAGCCGGCATCTTCCATCGCCACCCGGCAGGGCTCGATGGTGCGCTCGATGAGGTCATCGACCAGCGATTCGAGCTTGGCCCGGGACAGCTTCAGGTTCAGGTGCTTGGGTCCGGAACTGTCTGCCGTGATATACGGCAGGTTGACGTCCGTCTGCTGGCTGGAAGACAGTTCGATCTTGGCCTTTTCG
>JBFGPT010000363.1:0-2193 GCA_041564575.1 Gammaproteobacteria bacterium
CTGATGATCACAGGGGGGGTAAGCTTGAATACGGTCCTGACGCGGCTCAGCGGCAACAGGAGTTCCTTGTCGCTGACCTCGAGTTTCAGGAACCGGATAGTTGTTGCGTCGGATAATCTGGCCGGGGCTTCCCGTTCATCCCCGGACTGGCCATGCCCGCCGGGATTGTCTTCCGTGTCATGCAGCATGGCGTCAAGATAATCGGTGAGAATTTTACGGTTTTCACCGATGTGCGGCACATTCGTTTTCAGGCCTGACATGCGCTCACCTCCATCTGTTCCTGTTCCAGCCCATCACCGCTTACCAGGCATTGTAATAGCCGGTCATAGGCCCGGGTGGCATTGCTGCCGGGGTAAACCTGGTTTGCGACCCGGCCCATGCGACTGCATTCACGCAACTTGGTATCGACCGGGATGACATCCGGCCAGAGCCGTTCCCGGTAATTCAGCCGCAGGTTTTCCAGGGCTTCACGCGCTGCACGGGTACGACTGTCATACATCGTCGGCACGACCAGGTAATCGAAGGCATGTTTACCGGACATGATGATCATCTTCAGGGTATTCATCATGCGGTCGAGCCCCTTGATGGCGAGGAATTCCGTCTGCACGGGAATGATCAGCCGGTCGCAGGCGGCCAGGGCATTGATCATCAGGATTCCGAGTGTCGGCGGACAATCGATCAGGACGTAGTCATAATAGTCCCGGTACTTCACCAGGACATTGCGTATGACAAGACCCATACCCTCAAGCCCGGCCACCTGGCGATCCAGCGACACCAGGGCCGAACAGGCCGGCAGCAGGTCCATCCCGGCAACACTGGTGTGCTGTAACAGGGATGCCATCGGCGATCGCGTGTCCGCCAGCTTGGCCTGGAAAAGATCGTAGACGCTCTCTTCTATCAGGTCAGGATCGAATCCGAAGTAACTGGTCAGGGAACCGTGCGGGTCCAGGTCCACGAGCAGGACGCGGTGGCCCCGTACCGCCAGCATGCCGCCGAGGTTGACCGTCGTCGTCGTTTTGCCGACACCGCCTTTCTGGTTGGCCACGGTCCACACGCGCATGTTACAGGTCCATGGGCACGCGTTGTTGCCCGGTTGCGCCGCGGCGATTGTCGCGGGTGCCGGTATCCATGATGTGCTGTCCCTGTTCGACCGCCGGGATGACGATGACTACGCGGCGGTTCTTGCGTCGGCCCTCGTCGGTGTTATTGCTGGCGACCGGGCGGTGTTCTCCATACCCCACCGCGACCATACGTTCCGGCCGGATACCGGATTTCATGAACAAGTGTACGACACTGGCCGCACGGGCCGCGGATAGTTCCCAGTTCGACGGGAAGGCCGTGGTGCGTATCGGCTCGTTGTCGGTGAAGCCCTCGACCTGTATCGAATTATTGAAGGTCTTGAACACCTCGGACAGGCTGGTGAGTATCGGCAGGGCATCGTTATGCAAGCGGGCGCTGCCGCTCGGAAACAGTACGTTGTTGTTTATCTCGACCTCGATGAAATCATCGGACTGACTGACGGATATCGCCTGTTCATCGATTTGCGGGCGCATCTTGTCGCTGATGTTCCTGGCGATTTCCTCGATCAGATCACCCTCGTTGATGGCCGCTTGCGTCTCGTCCGGGTGGGCCTGCAATGTCAACTCATCGACCTCGCCCCGGGTCTGCATGGAACCGGCCGCCTGTGTCCCCCGGTCATCCTCGACATCCATTTCGCCGCTGGCACCGCCGCGTGCGAGATCGATCGGTACGATGGCATGATCGGAGCGTGGTTCCTGTTCATGCAAGCCCTGCGGGACCGGCTGCAGCGTCCGGTCCGGATCGTTGAAGGCCTCGACGATGGAATCCGCCATCACGCGGTACTTGCCGTTGTTCACCGTGGAGATGGCATACATGACGACAAAAAAGGCAAACAGCAGGGTTATAAAATCTGCATATGAAACCAGCCAGCGATCACGGCTCTGGGTATCGTGGCTGCGGGTGATCCGCGGGTTCCTGTAATGTCTTGGCATGAATGGCTGAACCCGGTATCAGTGAACGAATCCGCTCAGGCGGCCCTGCAGTGACCGCGGGTTCTCGCCTTCGGCGATGGCGACGATACCTTCGATCAACATTTCGCGAAAACGTGACTGGCTGCGTATCACGCTTTTCAGCTTGTTCGCCATCGGTATAAAAACGAGATTTGCAAAGCCC
>JBFGPT010000364.1:0-2192 GCA_041564575.1 Gammaproteobacteria bacterium
GTATCGTTGGTAAATATTGCACTATATTTACCCCATACTTAAATTAGTAAGTAGATACTATCAGAAAAGGTATTAAATTTATGGCTGGGGGCAGAGGATTCGAACCTCTACTGGCGGAGTCAGAGTCCGCTGTCCTACCATTAGACGAGCCCCCAATATTGGCACTCCATTATATACAATTTCGTTTGTATACCGTCCTCAGAAAAAAAAAGAGGGCATAGACCCTCTTTTTTTGCGGCCGGATGCAGCAGCCTAGCGCTTCGAGAACTGCGGGCGTTTCCTCGCCTTGTGCAGTCCGACTTTCTTACGTTCCACCTGCCGTGCGTCGCGCGTGACGAATCCGGCCTGGCGCAGGGATTTGCGCAGACCTTCGTCATACTCGATCAAAGCACGGGTGATGCCGTGGCGGATGGCGCCGGCCTGACCGGAGATGCCACCGCCCTTGACGATGACATTGATATCGAACTTGTCCGACAGGTCGGTAGCCTGCAGGGCCTGGTGTACGATCATGCGGCCGGTTTCGCGGCCGAAGTACTGTTCCAGCGTGCGGCTGTTGATAGTGATGTTGCCGCTGCCATTTTTCAGGTAGACCCTGGCAGTGGAACTCTTGCGGCGGCCGGTGCCGTAATAAACTTGTGCTGTCATGATATTCAGATTTCGAGGGCTTTGGGTTGTTGTGCGCTGTGGTCATGCTCCGCGCCGCCATAGACGCGCAGCTTGCGGTACATGGCCCGTCCAAGCGGGTTCTTCGGCAGCATGCCTTTCACGGCAATCTCGATCACCTGTTCCGGCTTGTTGGCCAGCATCTTTTCCAATGAGGTAGATTTCATCCCGCCGGGATAGCCACTGTAGCGGTAGTAGTGTTTGTCCTTCAACTTGTTGCCGGTGACGCGGACATCCCTGGCATTTATGACGACCACGTAGTCGCCCATGTCCATATGCGGAGAGTAGGTGGGTTTATGCTTGCCGCGCAGGCGCCGGGCGATCTCGCTGGCAAGGCGGCCCAGGGTCTTGCCGCTGGCATCCACCAGAAGCCAGTCGCGTTGTATTTCTGAGGCTTTGGGGCTATAAGTTTTCATTGCTTCGAAGGGCCGCTTTAGTGTTTGATTTGTACTGCAAAAAAAGAGGGGGAATGGTACGGATTGCCCCCCCCAGTGTCAATACCCGCAGGCCTGCTGCACGGGCCACGCACAACTGCATCAGGAGAATTGCAAGTCCATGTTATTTATAAAGTTAACGGGGTTTTCCACGCGGCCATGAGCGGCCCGGGACAGAGTACCCTGGATCGTGCCATTATCGGCTTCGACCGTAACGTCCTGCAGGTACTGACCGGTCAGGGTCGGGCGCACCGGCCCTCGCCCGCCAGGTCCGTGCCCGAACCGGAACTGTCGCCGACGGTGCGCCGGCATATCGCCGGCCTGATGCGGGTCAACCATGCCGGCGAGATCTGTGCCCAGGCGCTGTACATGGGGCAGGCGGTCATGGCGCGGCAGGCCGTGACCCGTGACAAGATGCGGCAATCTGCCGAGGAGGAGATCGACCACCTGCAATGGTGTCGGCAGCGTATCGAGGAACTGGGCGGCAACACCAGCCGGCTGGATCCGTTCTGGTATACCGGGGCCCTGAGCCTGGGGCTGGTCGCCGGCCTGGCGGGCGATCACTGGAGCCTGGGCTTCATCGAGGAAACCGAGCGGCAGGTGGTTGAGCACCTGCAGGGGCACCTGGACCAGTTACCGCAAGCGGACGAAAAAAGCCGCGCCATACTCGCGCAGATGCAAATCGACGAGGCGCAACATGGTGACAAGGCGGCGGCTGCCGGGGCCCAGGCGTTACCGGTGGCAGTCCAGTCCGCCATGCGTTTCTGCGCGCGGATCATGACGCGCACGGCCTACCATATCTAGCATCGCACCAGACCAGAAAATTTTTTTGTCACGGGCTTGAAAGTGTAGCGCGCCACCCCATATAGGGATCATCGAGAACGAGATTGAAAATAGGAGGTGTAAAATGGCACTTACTCGATATGAACCCTGGAGCCTGCTGGATCGTCTACAGAGAGATCTGAACGGGACCGGTCTGTATGAAGGTCTGTTCAGTGACAGGACCGATGCCGATAATTCCAACATCGCGACCAGTCACTGGCGTCCGGCCGTGGACATCAGCGAAGAGGAAGACCGTTTCGTCATCCACGCCGA
>JBFGPT010000365.1:0-2191 GCA_041564575.1 Gammaproteobacteria bacterium
GAAGAATAGCCGAATGCGGCATCGACACTGAAGGTGTCATTGATCAGGTAGGCTGCATAAGGAGCAATGGTAAAACCGTCGGTCTCGGTGTTGCCGCCATTGAAGAAGGTAAACACATCGGTATCTTCATAACCGGCCGCAATACCCAATACCAGGCGGTCATAAAAAAGTCTGTCGGCCCCGACCAGGATACTCTTGGTATCCGCATCATAAATGACCTTCGGTACGGCGGTGGCCGTATTGGGTTCCAGATTATTGTCACCGTCGTAATTGAGATAGTTTGCGGTGCCCCAGAAACCCCAACCCTGCAGATGGTTGCCGGCCGCCAGGCCCTTGAGATTGGATTCGCCGAAGAAAGCGGTGTCTTCGTCTTTGGAATTCATTTCGTTGGAAAGATTGCTGACGATGGTCCGGTTGCCTTCCGAGGCGAACACACCGCCGGCAACGCCGTCGACGCAAGTTTCACTCTGTTGGATCAGTATAGGCAAGGTGAGCAGGGCAGCTTCCTGTGTGTCACAGGCCAATGGCTCACCGGTGGCAGCGGCCTTGCCGGTGCTCAGGCAAAAAAGCAACAACGCCAGATAAAATCGGTTCTTCATGAATTCCCCCGGGCATGATCTTGCGAAAAATATATCCGGTGTAATGTACCCTAACATCCGGTGATTACAAGTGAATTTTTGTTTTCCTGTGTGGAAATAATCGCTTCACGCTATGCCGTAGCCTGAAGACTGCGAAGCCTCGGGTCGAACGTCAACCAATTCCTGAAAATTTAGTATTTCCCGGCTGTTATGTCCCCGGGGTCGGTTTTTTTAACCGCGCTGGCGCACCAGTACGGCGCTGAATCACTGAACCGGATCCGCTCCAGGCCGGCAGCTTCCAGCATCGAGTGGATCTCGGCACGTGTGAAACGCTGCTCCAGCCGGGTACCGAAACGGTCCAGGGCATCGGTGCGCATGGCGTAGAAGGGCAGGTGGCGGTAGGCCGACAGCGGCAGGTTGTCGACCTTGACGCCGGCTTTTTCCAGGTTCCTGGCGAGGCGCGCAAGGGGCCAGTACACGGTCAGTGCCAGGCATTGACTGAGAACATAACGCAGGCGGTAGGGCAGGCGGCTGATCAGGCGCCTGAGCAGGTCCGAGCCGCGCCATAACAGGCGAAACCAGGCCGGCCGGTTATCGAAGGCGTAATAGAGGTAGATGAGCAATACCCCGCCGGGTTTGAGTTTGCGGGCACAGGCGCGGATACCGGCCGCGGTATCGGGGACATGGTGCAAGACGCCGAGCGAATACGCGAAGTCCATGGACTCGTCTTCAAGCGGCAGATCATCGACCGAGGCCTGGTAAAACCGGCAGTTGTCGAAATCCGCCAGATTTTCCCTGGCAACCGCCAGTGCCCCGGCGCTGGCATCGATGCAGTGCAACTCCCCGACCAGGGGTGCGACAAACACCGCCCAGCGGCCACTGCCACAACCCAGGTCAAATCCACGTGCCCCGGAATGCAGGCAGGCTGGGTCCATGACGGCGAAATAGCGCCGGAACTGGTCGCGAAATTCCTCCAGATCGATATCCCGGTGTGAAAAGGTTTGCCATTCCTCACCGAAACCTTTTACTGTTGCCTCGTCGATGTTTTTCATGAACTTTACGGTGTGTTGAATGGCTGCGGTGATTTTACGGGAACACGGTCGTTTATTATGAACATTTCAGGCATGGAACGGAATCACGCGCTCGAACTGGTCGTGATTGCGGCGTTGACCCCCATGCTGGCATTGACCCGTACGACCCTTGGCGGATTTTTGGCGGGCATTGTCATTCTTGTCGTAGTCCTGCTGACGGCCAGCCTGGTTTATTGGTCGAAATCCCTGATTCCGCACCGGCATAAATGGTTGGTGATCCTGCTCATCTCCTCGACTGTCGTCGCAGCCACCGACCGCATCTTGCTGGCGCTGTCGCCGGATATTCATCTGTCATTTGGTATCTACCTGCCGCTGCTGGCAGTCGTACCGCTGTGCTCGATATTGCCGGCTGAACTTGCCTTCACACACGGGTATACAGCCTGTCTGCGTGCATCGGCCAGACTGTCAATGCTGCTGTTATTCTTTGTCATAGTGCTGGGTTGCCTGCGTGAACTCCTGGGTACGGGCGGGGTGTTCACCGACGCCCGATCCCTGTTGGGTACCGGCCTGGTACAGGGTATC
>JBFGPT010000366.1:0-2188 GCA_041564575.1 Gammaproteobacteria bacterium
GGAGCGACAGACGAGCTAGAAGCCCCCACCAGGGAAGGTTCTGAACTCGTGGTAAAAAATGAATTGAATAGGAGAGGTGGCCGAGTGGTTTAAGGCGCACGCCTGGAAAGTGTGTATACGTTAATCCGTATCGCGGGTTCGAATCCCGCCCTCTCCGCCAAATAAATAAACAAACAGGCCTTGAACCTGTTTTTTTATTTATGGATCAGAGCAGAAATTCGAACCCGCAATAGATAGAAAGTGCATTGCTCATTTACATGTCTGTCATTGATATTGATAACTGCGCCCGTTTTCGCGGACGATTTCGGGGCTGATGAAAATTTGATTCAGTATCTGGCTCGGCCCGACCCCCAGTCTATTTGCGAATGTTCCTATTACAAGCGCCACGCCCGGGGCGGCCATAGGGGAGAGATGGTTTTTAATCGATCCTGTGATACAGATGAGTCCCTGGATGCGATTATGATGATCGATGGTCAACGGACTATTCTCCAAAGGTCTGGGCACGATGATAACCGCGAGTGGTGCAGGGAGGGTGATGCCTATGCAGATACCTGGACGGCGCCCGGCGTGTCTGTAGAGTTGCAGTTAAGGGTTGTCGGTCCGGGCAAAGAGGCCTGTCATTCGGAAGGCAGCATAAAAGTGACCAAGGATGGGAAGTCCGAAGCCATGGAGATAGTGGCTGAGTGCGGTATATGAAGAGGTATCGCCCTACCGATCAAATCTGTCAATGAGGCTGATCTAAAGTGGTCCTGCTATTGCCGGGGTCCACCTCCTGGCTCATGACCAGCCGGTCCAGGGTGATGCTGGCGGCGATGTCGCCGGTGACGTTCACGGAAGTTCTGCACATATCGAGGATACGGTCGACGCCCATGATCAGCGCGATGCCGGCGGCGGGAATGCCGACCCCTTCAAGAATGGTCGCCAGGATCACGATGCCGACGCCGGGCGTGCCGGGTGAACCGATCGATGCCCCGGTCGCCATGACGATCACGAGAATCATCCCGGTGATGCCGATATCCACCTGGAACACCTGCGCCAGGAACAGGGTGGCGACGCCCTGGTACAACGCGGTGCCGCCCATGTTAATCGTCGTGCCGAGCGGGATGACAAAACGTGATACGCCGTGGCGGACACCGAATTTTTTCTCCGTGGTATCCAGCGTCAGCGGCATGACCGCCGCCGAACTGGAGGTCGACAGCGCCAGTAACAGCACCTCGCGGGAGTCTTTCAGAAACCGCAAGGGATTGATGCGGCCGGCGGCGGCGATGATCAGCATGTAAAGCAGCATCAACAACAGCAGGCCGGCCAGCACGGTCAGTACGTAAACCGCCGTGGCGATCAGGGTGGACACGCCGACCCGGGCGCTGATGTTCGCCAGCAGGCCGAACACGGCGATCGGTACGAACTTGAGCACCCAGCCGACGATCACCATGCAGACCGCCTGGATGGAACCGAGCAGTTCCAGCAGGGGTTTTTTCTGGGGCGCGGGCAGGGCCAGCAGGGCGATGCCGATGATGCCGGCGCTGATCACGGTTTGCAGCATGTTGCCGCTGACGAAGGTGGCCAGCGGGTCCCTGGGAAAAAGACCGATAAAGATATCGGGGAATTCACCCAGTGTCGGCATGCCGCGCGTGCCGGTTGCCGCGGCCGGACCGGCCGTACCGGTAATCGTTTCGACGATGCTGCTGTCGATATACATGCCGGGTTTGATCAGGAGGGCGACGACGATACCCACGACGACGGCCAGTATGGTGGTGACGATGAAAAACAGGATGGTGAACAGCCCGAGTTTTCCGATGTCCTCGCCGGTATCACCGCCGGCAATGCCGCGAATGACCGACGCGACGATCAGCGGGATGATAATGAACTGGATCCCCAGTAAAAACAGTTTGCCGGGCAGTGCGACCCAGGCGGCGATCAATTCGGCCGCGTGCTGTGATACCAGTCCCGTGCTCGGCCCGATCACGATACCAAAGCCAACACCGAGAAACATGGCTATGATGACCTGCAAGCACAGCATGCCTTCAACCAGCCCGGCCAGTTGATCACGCAGGCCGTTAAGTGAACGTGTTATCATTGACCGAAAATACCAGTGTTTTCGGGGTGTTCGAGCTTGAGCAAAATTACCTTCTTCGACATTAACACACGTGCCGGGCAAAACGGAAATAGCAGTTTGCAACCGCCTGTA
>JBFGPT010000367.1:0-2186 GCA_041564575.1 Gammaproteobacteria bacterium
AGCCGCGACCGCCTGCTGAATGGTGCCGTAGGCCGTCATGAGTATGACCGGTATGGCGGGGTATTTGTCACGGATGCGTTTCAGCAGCGACATGCCATCGGTTTCACCCAGCTGGATATCGCTGATGACCAGTTCAATCTCTTCATTGCGGATCAGGTTCATCGCTTCGCTGGCGTTGCTGGCCGAAAGTCCCCGGTAACCGCCGAGTGACAGCGTATCGCATAACGCTTCCATCAGGTCCAGGTCATCTTCTACAACTAGTACATTCAAACTCATTCACTTTTCCTCTGGTTACTGGCTTGCCTGCCCGTCATGCATGGGTAATTGAATTCGGAAACAACTGCCTTTGCTGCCGGTTGATTCCAGCTCGAACCTGCCGGCATGGGCCCTGACCACCGAGTCCACCACGGCCAGGCCCAGTCCGGTGCCCTGTGCGCGGGTGGTATAGAATGGTTCGAACATTTTATCGATGACCTGTTCGGGTATTCCGGGGCCATTGTCCGCAACCTGAATCGAAACCGTGCCGCTGTCAGGCCGGTGGAATCTGATCTGCACCCTGACGTCCTCGCCGGACTCAATGGCGTTGTTGACCAGGTTCTGCAAGGCGCTGCACAACGCTGTCAGATTGATATCCAGGAAGCCGTGTTCGACATCGCCATCGAACGAAATCCTGTCACTGCCCGACGCGGTGTTGGCCAGCAGGGTTTGCCGGATACTTTCGATACATTTCGGGCAAGGCACCATATGTGATTCCAGCCTGCCTCCGCGGGAGAACAGCAACATGTCCTCGACCAGTGACTCCAGGTTTTGCAGCCTGGAAACTATCTTTTCAGTGAAGCGCTGTCTGACCGGCTCATCGAGCACCGATCGTTTCAGGTTGGAGGCATACAACATCGCTGAGGAGAGTGGTGTGCGGATCTGGTGCGCGAGTGACGCGGCCATCTCGCCCATGGCGGAAAGCCGTTTCAGGTGGCTGAACTGTTCCTGCAGTTGCCGGGTCTCGGTAACGTCCTTGATCAGCAGGATCTGGCCCGGTTCCGATTCGAGCGGCTGTGTAGAGATATTGACCACCCGTCCATTCGCCAGCGTAATATCGTGTCCGTCATCCCAGCGCGGTGAAAAACACCTGTCTACGACATCGCGCCATTGCTGTTGCATCAGGGGTTCACCCAGGATGTCGCTGGCGACAGGATTACACTCGGTAATCCGGCCATCGCCGTCGAGCACGATGATGCCGGCCGGCAGGACCCGGAGTATGTTAGACAGCCGGTTGGCCAGGCGCTCCTTTTCGTGATATTCGCGCATCTTGTCGCGGTGCTCGGATTGCAACTGATCACTGAGCTGGGTCACCTGCTGCTCCAGGCCCCGATAAAACTCGGACAGATGTTCCGATGCCTGGTTAAAGGTTTTGAACGCCTCTTCGATGGAGCTCATGCTGAATTTGTTATGTTCATGCAACCGAGTTAACTGTTCCATTCCCTGTGTGCCTTTTTGAAAACACGTTGCAGGGTATAAGGCAAAGACCATGCCCGGAAAGATAATCGATTGATTTGAAATGAATTAATCGCGGCCGGCCGGCCGCTTTGATGGATCAGGCCGGGGGAAGGCCCGGCTTTGTCAAATTTCCGTCGCGGATTCCTTGCGTGACAGACCCAGTTTCCGCATCTTCTCGACCAGGGTAGTGCGCCCCATGGACAGGCGCTTGGCCGCGTGGGCGACGATGCCATTGGCCTCGTCCAGGGCCTGCTGGATCAGGATATATTCGAGATTGTTGATATATTCCTTGAGATCGATATTGCCCTTGGGCAGGCGCGGCATTTTGAGACTGCTGTCTACCACGCTGTTGCCCTCCACGACCGGAAGCTCCATTACACCCTCGGCCTGGTACTTGTCAGGCATATCCTGCACATCGACGATGCCATTGGGATACAGGATTGTCAGGCGTTCTATCAGGTTGGCAAGTTCCCGAACATTGCCGGGCCAGCTGTATTGCGACAATGAGGTAATCGCGGCCTCCGTGAGGCTCACGGATACCTTCTCATCATGTTCCAGGCGCTCTACCAGGTCATGGATCAACAATGGCAGGTCCTCGGCGCGATCACGCAGGGGCGGTGTCTCGATGGGAAAGACGTTGAGGCGGTAATACAGGTCTTCACGAAACTTGCCGGCGGCAATGGCTTCCTCGA
>JBFGPT010000368.1:0-2183 GCA_041564575.1 Gammaproteobacteria bacterium
AGTTCGCCGCTCTTGTCACGGTTGTACTGGGTAAAGACCAGGTTCCAGATCTCGATGTAGCGATCTCCCTCCTGATCGGGGCTGCCCGGCGGGCCGCCGGGGATGTCCGCGCCGTGATCGTAAAAGATTTCCGAACAGGGACCGCAGGGCCCGGTATCGCCCATGGACCAGAAATTATCTTTCTCGCCGCAGCGACTGAATCGATCCCTGCTGACACCGATAACTTCCAGCCAGATGCGCGCGGCCTCGTCATCGTCCTCGAACACGGTGACCCACAGCCGGCTCTCGGAGATACCCAGCGTTTCGGTGAGAAATTCCCAGGAGAAACGGATTGCCTCGGCCTTGAAGTAATCGCCAAAACTGAAATTACCCAGCATCTCGAAGAAGGTATGGTGACGCGCCGTGTAGCCGACGTTTTCAAGGTCATTGTGCTTGCCGCCGGCGCGCACGCAGCGCTGGGCCGTGGCCGCACGCATATAAGGCCGCTTGTCCAGCCCCAGGAAGACGTCCTTGAACTGCACCATGCCGGCATTGGTGAACAACAGGGTTGGATCATTGGCCGGTACCAGCGGGCTGCTGGGTACTATCTCATGATCACGTTCCCTGAAATAATCCAGAAAGGCCTGCCGGATATCCGCTGTGCTTTTCATTGACTCCCGGATGTTTTTAAAAGCTGGTTAATCTGCTCGCTGTCAAACCCCCGACCGTACAGGAACCGGGATTGTTTCGCCTTGCGTTGATAATCGCCGGGAACCTCGGCACCGAACTTCTTCACCCTGACGCGCTCGGCCTGCGCCAGCCAGTCGACGGATAACTGCTCGAGAAATTTCCGGATCAGTTCCGCGTCGATGCCACGCTGACGCAACTCCTGTCGGATCTTCAACGGACCCTGGCCACGGCTGATGCGCTGGTGAATGAAGTCCTCGATAAACCGCTCATCGCTCTGCAGACCCTCGTCTGTCAGCGTGCTGACAAGTTCATCGACAAGTTCGGTGTTACCGCACAACCGCGCGAGTTTGTGCGCCAGCTCGTCGCGGCCATGCTCGCGCCTGGCCAGAAGGTCGCAGGCGTGCTGCAGGATTTTTTGTCGCTCGTTACTCAGACAGCCACTTCCTCTCCGACTTCTTCCGGCGGATTTTCAACTGGGACGGATGGTAACAGTTTTTCGCGGATTTGCGCCTCTATTTCATTGGCGATCTCCGGGTTCTCTTTCAGGTAGTTGCGCACGTTGTCCTTACCCTGGCCGATGCGATCACCGTTGTAGCTGTACCAGGCGCCGGACTTTTCGATCAGTTCCTGCTTTACGCCCATGTCGATGATCTCGCCTTCACGCGAGATACCCTCGCCGTAGAGGATATCGAACTCGGCCTGCTTGAACGGCGGCGCCACCTTGTTCTTGACAACCTTGACGCGGGTTTCGTTACCGACGACCTCGTCCCCCTTCTTGATGGCGCCGATGCGGCGGATATCGAGCCGCACGGAGGAATAGAACTTGAGCGCATTACCGCCGGTGGTGGTTTCCGGGTTGCCGAACATTACGCCGATTTTCATACGGATCTGGTTGATGAAGATCACGCAGCAATTGGCGCGCTTGATGTTACCGGTCAGCTTTCTCAGGGCCTGCGACATGAGACGGGCCGCCAGTCCCATGTGCGAATCACCCATCTCGCCCTCGATCTCGGCCTTGGGCACCAGCGCCGCGACCGAGTCGATCACGACCAGTTCCACGGCGCCGCTGCGTACCAGCATGTCGCAGATCTCCAGTGCCTGTTCGCCGGTATCCGGCTGCGAGACCAGCAACTCGTCGATATTGACCCCCAGCTTTTCGGCGTACACCGGGTCAAGCGCATGCTCGGCATCGATAAAGGCACAGGTCTTGCCCTGTTTTTGCGCTTCGGCAATCGCGGACAGGGTCAGGGTGGTTTTGCCGGAGGATTCCGGACCGTAGATTTCGACAATGCGCCCGTACGGCAGTCCGCCCACTCCCAGGGCGACGTCCAGGTTCAGCGAGCCAGTGCTCACGGTGGGGATACGGGTGACCGGCTGGTCGCCCATCTTCATGACCGAGCCCTTGCCAAACTGTTTCTCTATCTGGCTCAAGGCCATGGACAGCGCCTTTTGCTTATCACCTTCTTGAATCGTCGTCATGCTGTGTCTCCGTATTCGGTCTCAATGCTGACATG
>JBFGPT010000369.1:0-2153 GCA_041564575.1 Gammaproteobacteria bacterium
GAGGGGATTCTCTACCAGCCGCATCCTGCCTTCGCCAGAACCGCCGATGGCGAGTTCCTGTATCATACGCTGAAGCCCGATGCTGTCAGCGAACTGCATTCCTTGTCCGATTTTACGCAAACCGCGACACGCGAACTCACGGCGGCGGATTACGTGTATCAGATCAAGCGCATGGTGCATCCGGAAGTTCATTCGCCAATAGCCGGCCTGATGTCCAAGTACATCGCCGGGCTGGAGGGGCTTGCCGCGCAACTGAACCGTTACCGGCAGCAACATCCCGGGCAGTTCATCGATCTGCGGGATTTTTCGTTCCGGGGCGCACGGGTCATCGATCCCTATACCTTCGAGATCATACTCAGGGAGAAATACCCGCAGTTTATCTACTGGCTGTCGATGTATTTCTTCTCACCGATGCCGTGGGAGGCGGATCGCTTCTATGCCCAGCCGGGCATGAGTGAGCAGAATATCACCCTGGACTGGTATCCGGTGGGCACGGGCGCGTTCATGTTGACGGAAAACAATCCGAACCGGCGCATGGTGCTGACCCGGAATCCGAACTTTCGCGGTGAACCCTATCCGCGCGAAGGTGAACCGGAAGACCTGGAATCCGGCCTGCTGCGGGATGCCGGTAAAACCATGCCCTTTATCGACACGGCCATCTACAGCCTGGAACGCGAGGCCATCCCGACCTGGAACAAGTTTCTGCAGGGGTATTACGACACCTCGGGAATTGGTTCCGACAGTTTCGACCAGGCCGTGCAAATCGGGGCCGGCGGTGAAGTCAGCCTGACTGAAGACATGCAGGCGCGGGATATCCAGCTGTTGACGGCGGTGACTACGTCCACTTTCTACATGGGTTTCAATATGCGCGACGATGTGGTCGGCGGCGATTCGCAACGAGCCCGCCTCCTGCGACGCGCCATCTCCATAGCCGTCGATTACGAGGAGTACATATCGATCTTCGCCAATGGCCGCGGCATCCCGGCCCAGGGTCCGCTACCGCCCGGTATCTTCGGCCATCGCGAGGGACGGGTGGGCATCAACCCCTATGTCTATGACTGGCGCGGCGGCACCGCGGTCAGAAAACCGATCTCGGAGGCCAGGGAACTGCTCAGGCGGGCCGGTTATGTCGACGGCCGCGATACGGCGACCGGTCAACCGCTGGTGCTGTATCTGGATTCGCCGTCCGCCGGTCCGGATTCCAAGGCCAATTTCGACTGGATGCGCAAGCAGTTCCGGAAACTCAATATCAACCTGGTGATACGCGCCACGGACTACAACCGCTTCCAGGAAAAAATGCTGAAGGGCACCGCGCAGATCTATACCTGGGGCTGGAATGCCGATTATCCTGATCCGGAAAATTTCATGTTCCTGCTCTATGGCCCGAATGCCAAGGTGGACAAGAACGGCGAAAACGCCTCCAACTATGAAAGTGCCGAATTTGACGAGCTGTTTACCCGGATGAAAAGCATGCCGAACAACGACGACCGCCAGGCGATCCTCGACCAGATGGTGGAGGTCGCACGGCGAGATGCGCCATGGCTGTGGGGGCTTCATCCGGTGGCCTATTCACTGCACCACGCCTGGTATCGCAATGCCAAGCCCAACCTCATGGCCAACAACACCCTGAAATACAAACGCATCGATCCAGTGTTGCGCAAGCAAATGCGCGAGACATGGAACCAGCCGGTCTGGCAACCGCTGGTGATCCTGCTCATTCTGCTTATCATCAGCCTGATCCCGGCCTTCGTTATTTACAAGCGCAGAACGGAGCAACGCATATCATGATCAACTATATTGTTCGCCGGGTGTTGTACGCCATACCGATCCTTATCGGTGTGAATATCATCACCTTCGTGCTGTTTTTTGTGGTCAATACCCCGGACGATATTGCCCGCATGCAACTCGGACAGAAACGCGTCACGCCCGAGGCTATCGAGAAATGGAAGGCCCAGCATGGCTACGACAAGCCGGTGTTATGAAATTCCGCCGCTGAAGGCGTCGGCAAGTTCTCGGAGACAATTTTTTACGAGAACTCGGTGCGGCTTTTCGTTTTCGATTTTGGACGATCCGACAGCGGCCGCGATATCAGTCATGATATAGCGCAGCGCATGTGGCCCAGTCTCGCCATCACTGTCCCGTCGCTATTGATA
>JBFGPT010000370.1:0-2138 GCA_041564575.1 Gammaproteobacteria bacterium
GCGGGCCGAGCAGGCCCATGCCCGCGAACTGGCAAGCGGCGAAAAGACCTGCATAGATTGTCACAAGGGCATAGCACATGAATTGCCGGATATGGCGGGTGTTGAAGGCTGGTAGATGAGATATTCGAAAAAAATCATGAATAAAAATGCGAGCACATATGATGAGGTGGAATAAATGAAAGGCGGTCTAGGTAATATCATGAAACAGGCGCAGCAGATGCAGGAGAATATGCAAAAGGCGCAGGCCGAACTGGAAAACCTGGAGGTCACCGGTGAATCCGGTGCCGGCCTGGTCAAGGTCACCATGACCTGCAGGCACGACGTCAGGCGGGTCGTGATCGACCCCAGCCTGGTGGGCGATGACAAGGATATGCTGGAAGACCTGATCGCGGCGGCGGTGAATGACGCCAATCACCGGGTCGAAAAGACCACCCAGGAAAAAATGTCTTCGCTGACCTCCGGTCTCGGGTTGCCACCGGGGATGAAACTGCCGTTCTGAGACGCGCCCGGCGCCGTGAGGCCGTCAGCGTGTCTGCCATGAAAACAGTACACTAATCCGCCTATTTCAATTTAACCTCGTTAACAGCAGAATCGATGCTCGAAACACCGCTTCTTACGCGACTGGTGGAATCGCTCCAGTGCATGCCGGGCATAGGCAAAAAATCCGCCCAGCGTATCGCCTACCATCTGCTCCAGAAAAAGCGCCCTGCTGCGCGCGAACTGGCCGCGTCCCTGCTCGAGGCCATGGACCATATCGGTCATTGCCATACCTGCCGGACCTTCAGCGAAACCGAGCAGTGTAATGTCTGCGCCAGTCATAAACGTGATCGTACGCTGCTGTGCGTGGTTGAAAGTCCCGCGGATGTGCATGCCATCGAAGAGGCGCATTACAACGGCCTGTATTTCGTTTTGATGGGGCATTTGTCGCCACTAGACGGCATCGGCCCGGAGGAACTCGGCCTCGATCAACTCGATAGTCTGCTCGACAGCGAATCAATCGCGGAGATTATCCTGGCCACGGGCACGACCGTGGAGGGCGAAGCCACCGCGCACTATATCAGCGAGATGGTGAAGAAACGTGGTCTGCGTGTCAGCCGCATTGCCCACGGTATTCCCATGGGTGGCGACCTCGAATATATTGACAGCAATACGTTGACCCATGCCCTGTCCGGCCGCCGGCCAGTTGAGTGATCATGGCCCTAAGGGGAGGTAAGTTACTATGACTCTGGAAATTGCGCGTGAAGTACTTCTGATATGCACTTTGATAAACTACGGTTTGCTGGTCCTGTGGTTTCTAGTCTTCAGTTATGCCCATGACTGGATACGGGGTTTCCATGGCCGCTGGTTCAGGCTTGCAGATGAACAATTCGATATGGTTCATTACGCCGGGATGGCGATTTACAAGCTGGGGATATTCCTGTTTAACCTCGCGCCGTTGATTGCCCTGTATATCATCGAGTAGGCGGCGCAAGAAAATACGCTACACCGCTACAGGGGCAGGATCATTTTTCACCGAAGCGGTAGTATTCCCGCGCCAGAAAGGCGGCAACATCGCCGACTTCTTCCTCGAACCAGGCCAGTTCGTTGCTCAGTTCGCACTGCCGTATTCGTTCGACCAGTTGCGCCTCTGAATTGACCAGGCGCTTTTCCCTGAGAAAGACTTCCTCGTTATGACATCTCGTACAATGCTGTTCGTACAGCATGCGGCCGTTTTCCAGGTCCGCCGCCAGCGCGGGAGTTCCCGCCATCAACACGGTGCAGGCACATGAAATCAAGACACTTCGCAGCTTCATGCGGGTCTTGCGTTCAAGTGGGCGATGCGCACCGGCGCCGGCGGATGCGAATCATGAAAGGCCGAGTACAGGGGGTCCGGCGTCAGGGTATTGGCGTTTTCCTTGTATAGTTTTACCAGGGCATGGATCAGATTCACACTGTGCGCCTGCGAGGCGGCGAAATCATCGGCCTCAAATTCATGCTGCCTCGATATCCAGGAAAACAGCGGCTGCAGGATAAAGGTAAATGCCGGCGAAACGAGTACGAACAGGACCAGCGCCATGTAACTGGAGGCGTTCTCCACACCGAGACCGTTATAAAACCAGGTGCTCTCGATCAACCAGCCCAGCAGGGCCAGCCCGAAC
>JBFGPT010000371.1:0-2126 GCA_041564575.1 Gammaproteobacteria bacterium
CCCCGAGGGCGCCGGCCCCGGGGTCAGGATAATCGGCACGTTTGCTGCTCATCTTCAGGTAATAACCGAAAAATTTGAGCAAGCCCAGGCCGGTCATCATGCCCAGCACCGGCGGCAGGTGCAGGAAACTGTGTGCCGAGACAGCCATGATAATGGTCAGGATAAACAGCCCCACGACAATCCAGGCGCCGCGCTTGAGTTCTACGGATTCCTGCGAGGCCTCCGGGGTCTCCGCGGCCACGGTCAGCGACATGATCGCCGCCGGAATCAGCCAGTTCACGAGCGACGGGACCACCAGCATGAAAAACTGCGTGAATTCAACCAGGCCACCCTTTTGCCAGACCATCAAGGTGGTGATATCACCAAACGGGCTGAATGCGCCGCCGGCATTGGCTGCTACCACGATGTTGATACAGGCGATCGAAACAAAGGCAATATTGGCGCCGCCGACCGACATGACCACGGTCGACATGAGCAAGGCCGTGGTCAGGTTATCCGCAATCGGTGACAGGACGAAAGATATCGCGCCGGTCAGCCAGAATACGGTGCGCAGTGAAAATCTGCGTGACACCAGCCATGCCCTCAGCAAGTCGAATATTCCGCGCTCTTCCATGGTATTGATATAAGTCATGGCCGCCAGCAGGAACAGGAACAGCTCGGCAAACTCCAGCAGGTTATGCCGAACCGCCGCCTCGGCGGTGTGGGTATCGCCACTCTGTGAGTAGAGGATGGCGACCACCAGCCAGATGATCCCGGCAGCGACCATGACCGGTTTCGACTTGCGCAGGTGAATGGTCTCCTCGGCAATCACCAGGGCATAGGCCAGTACGAATATCAGCACGCAGGCAATCGCACCCGCGTGCCGGGTAAAATCCTGCAAGATGATCTCCGATGCCGGGTAAGCCGCCGCTGGCATGAAGCCCAGTGCAAACAGGCTGACCAGGGTGATGAGTTTTCTGCCGGTGATATACGGGGTGTTCATATTCATGCTGGATTTCCTGTAGATTTCAAAACTGATACGCGGCTGCCCAAAGACCGATTGCCGGCCTACGTCATCCACAACCCGTATCGGCTCCATTGCGGCTTTCTTTAGCGCAAGGGCTTGTTTATCAGCGGTAAACCAGGGATCAGGCGCATCGCCGGCGATCGCGACCGGATTCCCGGCGGCTGAGGCGGGCAGCCAGGAGCTGGGTTATAATCCGCTCATGTTCAAAAACCGTGTCCTGAACAGTGCACTTTTCGTGCTCGCACTGATCATCCTGGGGGCCCTGACCGGCATCTATACCTCGGATTATTACCGGCGTGCTGATCCGGGGAATATTCCGGGATTACTGTGGCCGGAGCCCAAGCAACTGCGGCCCTTCGCGACAATAGATCAGGATCAGAACGTGTTCGGCCTGGACCGGCTGCAAAACAAATGGTCATTCGTGTTTTTTGGTTATACGCACTGCCCGGATGTCTGTCCCTTGACCATGGCCACATTGGACGAGACCTACCGCATGCTGCAGCAATCAGGGGACGCCGAAGATGTTCAGGTGATTTTAGTCAGCGTCGATCCGGAGCGTGACAGCAGCGAGGTCCTGAAAAGCTATACCGCGTATTTCAACCCCGGCTTTATCGGCCTCGGGGGCAATATGAGCCAGGTGGAAAGCCTGACGCGGCAAATCGGCATCGCCTGGTTCCATCACGAGCAAGATGCCGAAGGCAACTATCTTGTGGATCACAGCGCCTCGATCTTCCTGATTGATCCACAGGCCAGGTTGCTGGCGGTCTTCGGTGCCCCGCACGATGACGCGGAGATCCGGAAACGTTTCCGCGACATTCGCGATTTTTACCGGGACAATTCCTGAATGAAACCCCTGCTTCGGCCTGCTTGCCTTGCTGTGCTGCTCATCCACACGCTGGCCGCACAGGCCGCTGAGCTGCTCGTACAGGAGGCGCGTATCAATGCCGCCCCGCCAACCGTACAGGTGCTGGCAGGCTACCTGAGCATCACCAACCATGGTCAGGAGACTGCCGTCATCAACACGTTCGAGAGCCCCGGCTTTGAACGTGTCGAACTGCACGAAACGCGGATTGAACAGGATGTCGCGAGTATGCAGCGCCTGGATCAGCTCATTATCGGG
>JBFGPT010000372.1:0-2122 GCA_041564575.1 Gammaproteobacteria bacterium
ACCCATAACCAGGCTTTCCAGGACCTTGCCATTGATCGGGTTCTCCCGTTCCCCGCGCGACGGCCGGTCAACCCGGTGCAGGATAATGCTGTCGGGCGGTATCAGCCAGTCAACGGTTTGTCCTGGTACAATCCCGGGACAATAGACGGCATCGAGTGTCATTGCATGCCAGCCAAGGCGCGTGATCTGCTTTTCCGGCAGTTGCTCCAGAATTTTGGCATGGAACAGGTTAGTGTGCCCGACCAGGCGGGCGACTTCAGGACCCGGGGGATGGTTCATGATGTCTTCCGGTGTCCCTTGCGCCAGGGTCTTGCCATGATGTATCACTGACAATTGATCGGCGAGTATGCGGGCCTCGTCCAGGTCATGTGTCACCAGGACGACCGGAATGTCCAGCACCTGTTTCAGCTGGAAAAGTTCGCGGATCAGTTTTTTGCGCGTGCTGCGGTCCACCGATGAAAACGGTTCATCCAGCAGCAATACCTCAGGATCGCGGGCCAGGGCCCGGGCCAGTGCGATCCGTTGTTTTTGTCCGCCGGACAGTTGTGACGGCAAGCGCCGATCGAGTCCCTCCAGGTTCACCAGTGACAGCAACCGCTCCGATTCAGACACCTGCCGGTCCGCGTCCAGATGTTGCATGGCCAGGGTAATATTTTTTCGCGCAGACAGGTGTGGAAACAGCGCATGGTCCTGGAATACGAACCCGGTCTTGCGTACCTGCGGTGGCAGAAAGATTCGTTGTTGCGTGTCCTGCCAGGTTCTCCCGTTGACCTTGACCTTACCCTCTGCCGATCGCAACAGGCCGGCGATGGCCCGCAATACCGTCGTCTTGCCGCTGCCCGAGGGACCGAGCAGGCACAGAACTTCGTGTGAGTGACAGGACAACTCGACGTCCAGCGGTATTACCCTGGATTGTTTCAGCCTGACCTGCAATGCCATGGCTTCAGACATGACGGCGGGTGAACCTGTCGTTCAGGTAATAAATTAGCCCGATAGCGATCAGCGAGAACAACAGGAGAAAGGCGGACATGATACCGGCGCCCTGCTGATCGAACATCTGCACCTTGTCATAGATGGCAATCGACAGGGTCCGGGTTTCATCCGGGATATTGCCGCCCACCATCAGCACGACGCCAAATTCCCCCAGGGTGTGGGCCATGGTCAGTATGGCGGCGGACAGGATGCCGGGCCAGGCCAGCGGCAACTCGATACGCAGGAAAGTCTGCCAGGATGACAGGCCGCAACACCAGGCCGCATCCCTGATTGATGCGGGTATCGAGGTAAACGCCAGGTACACCGGCTGGAACATGAAGGGCAGGTTGAAAATCAATGATGCCAGTACCAGCCCCTCGAACGAAAACAACAGCGGTGTATCAAACATGCCGGCCCAGGTTCCGCCGATGAGGGAGTGCGGATTGAATGATACCAGCAGGTAATATCCCAGCACCGTCGGCGGCAGCACCAGGGGCAGGGTGATCAGCGCCAGGATCAGATTCTTGCCGGTCATGGTCTTCCAGCTCAGCCAGCGTGCCAGCAGGATAGCGGCCGGCAACAATAACATGGCGGTGCAAGCTGCCAGCAGGAGCGAGAGTTTCAGGGCGGAATAATCCATGCTTAACGAGCCCCGGGCACGCCGTAGCCGTGCTCGGTCAGGAGCTTTCTTGCCGGGACGGATTGCATGAAGTTAAAGAACGCGGAGGCCACCTTATTATCACTGTCCAGCAGGATCATATGTTGCTCGATGGGCTCATGCCAGTATTCAGGGATTAACAGGCACTCGCCGGTCTTGCCTGCCAGGAAATGCGACCAGGCGATGACTCCGAGGTCGACCGTGCCATGACTTGCGAACTGGTAGGTCTGGGCGATGTTTTCACCGATCACGATCTTGCGCCTGTCCAGCGCCCAGATGCCGGCCCGTTGCAGGGCGGTCGCCGCTGCCCGACCGTAGGGCGCATGCCCGGGGTGGGCCAGTGCCAGGCGCGAATAATCGCCATGCGTCAGACGGCTGATCAGGGACGGCAGGGTTTTCGTATTTTTAAACGGAGATGATTCCGGAATAAAAAAACAGATCCGGCCGGTCGCGTAATGGGTGGAGGAGCCGGCGGTGATACCGGCATTGACC
>JBFGPT010000373.1:0-2120 GCA_041564575.1 Gammaproteobacteria bacterium
CACCACGTCAAAGGCGGCTGTGCGCCCCTGCCACTGCAGGCCGATCTCCCATGACTCGCCGGTCTGGGTCTGCGGCAACGGGATCGGAAAGGGAAACGGCGGCAGGGGAAACAGGCCGGCGTTGAAATTCGCGATACCGGAATATTCATCGGCTGTGGCGAAACGAAAAAATCGCTCGGCGCGGGTGAACAAGCGGGTATTGCGATTCAATCGGTAAGACAATCCGATCTCTCCGGCATTGGCGCTGTCATCGATATCTGTACCGACCGGCAGAGCAACGCCGAGAAAAACCGTCGATGCGAAAATGTCGTTATCAACCTGGCCATGCCGGCCGCCGACAGTCAGATCCAGACCCTCGGCGAGCGGGATCACCGCCTGCGCGTAAACACCCTGCTGGACTTGTTCGTTGAGCGTGATACCCACACTGGAAATCAGGGAGTAATCGACATTCAGGTAATCATAGCCCGCCGTCAGCAGGGCATCGCCTGCGGGCAAGGGCAGCCTGCCGATCAGGCGCGGCGTCCACTCGCGGTAATTCCGCTCCAGCAAGGAAAATCCCGGCATCCCGAAGGTAGATATGACGCTGCGGCTGTCGGTCCGACGATTGGTGTATTCCGCCAGCAGGGTCCAGTCTTCCGACAGGGCCTGATCTATCCCGGCTCGCGCCATCCAGGTATGTAAATTGATAAAATCCGCGGAGTTCAGCGCCTGGCGGCGATTAACTGCCACCTGGTCGGGGAACAGGGGTCCCGGTGTTTCCAGGTCCTGTTCGATCGTCTGGTATTCAAGGAACACCATGCCGGACGCATGCTGGTAGTCCAGCTTGCCAAAGATATTACTGTATTCCTGGCGATTATGATCGCGGTAATTATCCGTCACTTTTCTTTGCGCACTGAGCCTGAATCCGGCGCCGTTGGCCAGGCGGTTTTCCACATTGGCGCTGATCGCACGGTGATCAAAGCTGCCGGTGCTGGCCTCGACCGACGATCGCATAACCTGCGCGGAACGGGTAATGATATTGATCACACCGCCGATGGCCTTGTCACCATACAGGGTGCTGGCACTGCCCTTGAGAATTTCGATTCGGTCTATATCACCAATCGATACGCTGTTCAGATCCGGCGCGCCGTTATCGGTGTTGTTCAGCCGCCGGCCGTCGACCAGGATCAAGGTATTCTGCTGGGCGGTTTCGCCGAAGCCCCTGAGATTCACCTGGCTGCTGGTGCCGTCGCCAAACAGATCCGAGATCTGTATACCGGCGGCTGTTCTCAGCACCTGTACCAGGGTTTCGGCACCGGATTCCTGTATCTCCACGGCGGTGATGACGCTCAGGGCCGTCGGTGTGTTGACCGTCGCCTGGTTTGAGCGGGTGGCGCTGACCACCAGGGTATCCAGCTCCTCGACTTCGGTGGCCTGCGCCGTGGCAACGGACAGACACCCGATAAACAGGATTAAAGAAATATGCATAACTGTCATCAGACCATCCTCCCCGATGATCATGACGCGCATGCGAACGGAAACGTTAAATAAACCGGATAAGAAATTGTTTATTTAACAGGGGCGCCCGCCGCGTCCTGTAGAATTTCAGCAGCAGGCCGGTCTCCGGGCTCGTGAGCGATGCCAGCGCATCTGTTCGATCGCCTTCCCATGCCTCGTGACACAGTGGCTGTCTGACCGAACGCGTTTCACTTACCGTTGCGGGGGCAGCGTCGGCCTTGCTTGATATAAACGCACCGACTTCCCGATTAACCTTCCTGTCGAATGACATTCCGGCACCTGTGCAACCAGACGGACAATCTAGGCATATAGCGCCACCCTGTCAATGCGACAACGCAACTGGAAACCCTGCGTCAAGATGCCTATAATTCCCCGGCACCTGTTTGAGGGGCGCTGCGACGGGCGTGCAAACCCGCCAGGCTCAGGCAGGCACAGTCAAGAACGGCGCTCGCTTGATACAGATATGCAAGCGAGTTTCCGGACCCAGAATACCCGCCTCGCTTGCCTGTCACGGCAGATTGATAAACCGCAGGTAACGATTCAGAAATAATGACCGATTACACGCCACAACTCGTGCAGGAACTGGCGCAACGGATCATGGTGCTGGATGGCGCCATGGGCAC
>JBFGPT010000374.1:0-2119 GCA_041564575.1 Gammaproteobacteria bacterium
AGGTGCCCGACGTGAAAAACATCGAAGGTGCCGAAGGTGATTACATTCTTCATATCATTAAAGTATCTTTTTCAGGCGTACACCGCTTTTCCAGATCAGTGTCACTACAGCGTCCGGAAGATAACTCATCATAAGGATCTGGTATTTCCTGAGCCGGGTTGCGAAATCATTACTGCTGACCGATTGCGCCATATGCCTGGCCGGCAGACGGGCGCCGCTGACCAGGGATTTAAACGCATTCAGCAGAGTGTACTTGTCGAGGAAACGCCGGATGTAACCCTGCGTGCTTGCCGGCAGGTTCTTTTGCGCTGCCTCGCTGATCAGCTCATCTCTGAAAGGCAAATCGTCGGCGCCGGGCACGATGTTATTGCAAATGCGGTTGTCGGCGTCTTTCTGATACCAGGCCAGCCGCTCGCGGGTGAATACCACCGGATGGTTGAGCGCAATCCTGCTCCATAACTCGAGATCCTCGTATATCCGCGTTTGCTCGTTAAACCTGCCGGCCGCGATCAGAATGGCCCTGGGCACAGCCACCGCGCTGGTCCAGGCCGGGTTGTTGCCCAGTGCAATCATCTTGAAATAGTCGTCCACGGGACCCCTCTGAAACTCCCGGGATAAACCCCGGATGTCAGCCTCAAGTATTTTTCCGTCTTTTTCAACCAGGTAATAACCGGCGGCGTAGATTCCACCGTCGGGGAAATCCCGGTACAGGCCAGTCAGACTTTCGAGCAATCGTGGATCCCAGCGGTCATCGGCGTCCAGAAAGGCGATCAATTCGCCGCGGGCCTCGTCGATGCCGCGGTTGCGCGCAGCGGATACGCCCCGGTTGTTCTGCCGGATCAGCCGGACCCGGGGATCTGTGAAGGACGCGGCAGTCGCCGCGCCGTCATCGGTGGATCCGTCATCGACGATCAGAAGCTCGAAGTCGGTATGGGTTTGATCGAGCACCGATGTGATCGCGCGTCGGATATGCGCACCCTTGTTAAACAGTGGGATGACTACGCTGATCAGCATTATTTTCCTAGCACAAGTTGCCTGAGGCCGGCACGGACATATGGGAACAGTTCTCCGGGCCTGGCGTTATTTAAAATGATGATGTTTTTTTCAATCCGCCGCGACAGGTTACGCTGGTAACTCAGGCCCTGGTAGTTGAAATCGCAAAACACCTGGTTCATAAATTCGATCCGGAGGTTCTGATCAATGGCCCGCAGCAGCCAGTCATAATCGGCACACATGCGGTAACGGGTATTGAAGCTGCCGGTTTTCTCCAAAGCCGCCCTGGTATAGAAACAGCACTGCTGCGGAATCGGGTGACGGAACAGGTCAGGCTTGCCGGAAAAATGAAAGTCCTGACGGTTCTTGCTGTCCCTGAGTGCCGCCGGCAGGTTGACGAAGGCGAGATGTCCGCAAACGAGCTCTGTGCCCGGCCGTTTCCGGTAAAAATCAACCACTCGCGAAACCGTGTCGGCGGCATGCAAACGGTCATCGGCGTTGAGGAAATACAACAGCTCGCCGTGTGCCATCGCGACGGCGCGGTTCATGGCATCGAAGATCCCGGCGTCCTCACCGGAGACGAGATGATCGATCCGCGGGCTGTCCCGCAGGAGTTCGAGTGTACCGTCCGTGGATCCGCCATCCATGACCAGGTATTCGATGTCGGCATGGTCCTGTGCCAGTACCGACTGTACGGCTGCGCCGATGGTGTCTTTGGCGTTCAGGCAAACGGTGATGACAGAAACTTTCATAAACGACAGGCGTGTTCTAGGTGAGGCCGATATATTAACTCTATCTATCTGTTTTATATAATTAAATATTATCCGCCAGAATTTGAACCCGGTCACGAAAGCGGAAAATTATTGCAATCTTCATGACAATAATGTTCTATATTTTAGAACGAATAAACATAAACACAATGGCTAGCCTGCTGGATACATTCATCAATTCCCGCATCCGGGTCAACATCCTGATGCGCCTGTTCCTGAACACGGACCCGACACGGCCACTGGAAGCGGTACTTGCACATACCAGCTACGAGCCGGTGCAGACACCCGCCGGAGCACTCGCCTTCCTGCTCAAGGCGGATTTCGGCAAGGAGGTCGAACTTCCGCGCGTCGGCCTC
>JBFGPT010000375.1:0-2119 GCA_041564575.1 Gammaproteobacteria bacterium
AACCAGCGGTCATGCGAAATCACCAGGGCACAGCCCGGAAAGGCCAGCAAGGCCTCTTCCAGTGCGCGCAGGGTTTCCACGTCCAGATCGTTGGAGGGTTCATCGAGCAACAGCACGTTGGCGCCCTGCTTGAGGGTATTGGCCAGGTGCAGGCGGCCGCGTTCCCCGCCGGACAGATCGCCGACGCGTTTTTGCTGATCAGAACCCTTGAAGTTGAAACGGCCGACGTAGGCCCGGGAACTGACCTCGACATTACCGATCATCAGGTTATCCAGTCCGCCCGAGACCGCTTCCCAGACTGTCTTGTCATTCTCCAGTTCCTCCCGGCCCTGTTCGACATAGGCGATTCTGACCGTTTCACCGGTCGTGATCGTGCCGCTATCTGGCTGTTCCGTACCGGCAATCATGCGAAACAGGGTCGACTTGCCAACACCGTTGCCACCGATGATGCCGACGATTGCGCCCCTCGGCACGGCAAAGCTCAACGCCTCGATCAGCTGGCGTTCGCCATAGCCCTTGCGGACCCGGTCAAATTCGATCACCTTCTCGCCCAGCCTTTCACCCGGCGGGATATAGATCTCGTTGGTCTCGCTGCGCTGCTGGAATTCCCTGGAATTCATCTCCTCGAAACGCGCAAGGCGCGCTTTGCTTTTGCTGTGCCGGCCCTTCGGCGCCGTGCGCACCCAGTCCAGTTCCTGCCTGATGGCCTTTTGCCGGGCTGACTCGGCGCGTTCCTCGTGGGCCAGGCGTTCTTCCTTGTAGCCCAGCCACTGCGAGTAATTGCCCTCGAAGGGGATGCCGTAACCGCGGTCCAGTTCCAGGATCCAGCCGGCGACATTATCGAGAAAATAGCGATCATGCGTGACCGCGACCACGGTGCCGTTAAAGTCCGCGAGAAAACGTTCCAGCCAGAAGACCGATTCGGCATCAAGATGGTTGGTCGGTTCATCCAGCAACAGCATATCCGGCCGGGACAGTAACAGGCGGCACAGGGCCACGCGGCGTTTTTCGCCGCCGGACAGCACCTCGATACGCGCATCCCACGGCGGCAACCTGAGCGCATCTGCGGCACGTTCCAGTGTGTTATCGAGATTATGTGCGTCCCAGGCCTCGATGATGCGTTCGCACTGCTCCTGTTGTTTCGCCAGGGTATCGAAATCGGCATCTTCCTCGGCATAGGCGGCATAGATCCCTTCCAGTTCACGCAAGGCGTCCAGCGGTTCGCGTATGCCGTCCTCGACATTGCCACGCACATCCTTGTCCGGGTCGAGTTGCGGTTCCTGCGCCAGGTATCCTACCTTGATGTCCGGCATCGGCCGGGCCTCACCGTTAATCTCGGTATCGATTCCGGCCATGATCTTGAGCAGGGTTGATTTACCGGCGCCGTTCAGACCCAGCACCCCGATCTTGGCGCCGGGGAAAAAAGACAATGAGATGTCTTTCAGGATCTCGCGTTTCGGCGGCACCACCTTGCCGACACCGATCATGGTATATACGTATTGCGCCATCGTCTGCGTGCGTTCTCCAGTCGTCGTCAGTCGGGAGCGCGCATTATCTTCATTTCGTGCAAACCGGGCAATGTGCCCGTCCCCGCAGGTCATTTCCCGGCGCGCCAGTAGCCGACGATCCAGGGGCTGAGCGCATCGCGGACCCTGCCTTGTGGCAATGTTTCCCCTGGGGAACAAATATGTTTCCTGCCACCCCCTTTAATTGCACCAATTTGATACAAAATAATTCTTCAATTTCATGAACTTGTCACAATCTAGATTTGTTTTAACCAAGCCATCTGTGCTTTAATTTGTGCGATGCACAATCACGCGGAGTTTATATGAGCAAGGAAAAATCCATCAGCATCGCCCTGCAGGGCGGCGGCAGCCATGGCGCCTTCACCTATGGCGTTTTAAGCCGCCTGCTGGAAGAGCCTGATTTGAAAATCGACGCTATCAGCGGCACCAGTTCCGGTGCCGTGAACGGCTGCCTGTTGTCCGACGGACTGTCCCACGGGTACGACTCGGGCACGGCCATCGCGCGCCTGGACGGGTTCTGGAACAACCTGGGCGAGGAATTTAACCGTATCTTCAAGCCCAGTTACGATCTGGGTGACGCCCGGCTGCTGGGC
>JBFGPT010000376.1:0-2108 GCA_041564575.1 Gammaproteobacteria bacterium
GCCTTATCCTTGATATCGTTTGGGGTATATAATCCCTGCTCATGTATCTGACCGGGCTGCGGCCAACAACGGCCTCTAATCTCCAGCGAAATTTCCCGGCGTGATCACCACGGGTAATTTCACTCCCGGGCCCTGGTGCCGGCATCCGCACCTGCAAACCCTGCTGCCCCGAGTGATCGCGCCCAGGCATGATCTTGAACCTGTTGATGAACGGCTCGAATTGCCAGACGGCGATTTCGTTGACCTGTGCTGGACCCGGACACCGCAGACCGGCGAGCCAGTCGTAATTATCTTTCACGGTCTTGAAGGATCGATCCGCTCTCCCTATGCCAATGGCATGCTGCATGCAATTCGTATGCATGGCTGGTGCGGTGTGCTGATGCATTTTCGCGGATGCAGCGGCGTACATAACCGTCTGGAACGCAGCTACCACTCCGGCGATACGGGCGATATCGCATTTTTTATCCGCAGCTTGAGCCAACGTCACCCAAATTCCCCGCTATTCACCATCGGCTATTCACTGGGTGGTAACGCCCTGCTGAAATACCTCGGTGAAACCGGGACGGATGCCGGGGTGGTCGCCGCGGCTGCAGTTTCGGTGCCGTTTCAACTGGATCGCGGTGCCGATCGCCTGGACATGGGGTTTTCACGCTTTTACCAGTGGTACCTGGTCCGCAGCCTGCGCAAGAAGATCACCGACAAGTTCCGAAACAGGGAATCCACCCTGGCTGTAGACAGGATCGAAAGTTACAGGAATTTCTGGCTGTTTGACCATCATATCACCGCGCCCGCGCACGGTTTTGCATCCGCCAGTGATTATTACCAGCGCAGCAGCAGCCGGCAGTTTCTGCCTACGATCCGGGTACCGACGCTGCTGATCCATTCAAAAGACGACCCCTTCCTGCCCGTGGACGCCATCCCGAACGAAACCGATCTTTCCGACAGCATCCGTTTTGAACTGAGCGAACATGGCGGTCACGTCGGCTTCATCGAGGGCAACAACCCCCTGCGCCCCGGCTTCTGGCTGGAACACCGCATCCCCGGATTTTTCCGGGAATTTGTCTGACTGTATTCCCTCGATATGCATGTGCGCTGATTCCCGAACTGTTACCGGCGGCTTTTCTTTCATATACTTCGCCTTCTGATGAATCAAACTCGCCTCGTTTTCCTCGTGATATTCCTGGCCTGCGCCGGCCTGCTCGGCTTCGGTCTGTACCTGGAACATGCACAGGGCCTGGAGCCCTGCCCGCTGTGCGTCCTGCAACGCATCGCCTATATCGCCGTCGCGTTGATCGCCCTGCTGGCGGCTATTCACGCGCCACAAAATTTCATGAAGTACATCTACAGCGATCTGGTTTTGCTGGCGGGGATTGGCGGTGCCGTGATTGCCGGCCGCCAGGTCTGGTTGCAGCATCTGCCGCCCGACAAGGTTCCGGAATGCGGGCCCGGCTATGACTATTTGATGGATGTCTTCCCGCTGGACGAGGCACTCGGCATGATCTTCACCGGTTCGGGGGAATGCGCGGAGGTAGACTGGACCTTCCTGTCCTTCAGTATCGCCGAATGGAGCCTGCTCATGTTTGTCGTGATTTGCCTGGCGGCGGTTTACGCCATGATCGGCGATCGGCTCAGGTCCGCTTGAGTGTTCCTGATCAGTTTCTTTTCTCGGGAAAACTAAACCCCATCTGATCGCTGCTCATCTGGGCCTTGACGGCCATCAGGGTACAGATATTGACAATCCGCCGGACGGTCGACGATGGCGTGAGTATGTGGACCGGATGCCTGAAACCCAGCAGGATCGGCGATATCGATACGGCATCTTCCAGTACCTTGATCATGTCATAGGCGATACTGGCCGAGTCCAGGTCCGGCATGATCAGGAGGTTCGCGACGCCCTTCATGGTGGAATGCGGTGAGCGGCTCTCCCGGATCGCCTCGTGCAGGGCCTCGTCGGCACGCATATCACCGTATACTTCGAAAGCCGGTTTTCGTCCATGGATGATCTGCAGGGCCTCGTACATTTTGCGCGTGCTGCCCGAATCGACATCGCCATACCGATCATGCGATACCAGGGCGACCTTCGGTTCTATGCCGAACTGGCTGACGCC
>JBFGPT010000377.1:0-2106 GCA_041564575.1 Gammaproteobacteria bacterium
CGAGCGATAGAGCCCGATGCCATCCGCCCTGACCTCGCGGGCATGGCCGACACCACGGCTGAGATCGAGATTGGCCAGCACCCTGAAATGTTCCAGGGGTTTACTAATCACGGTATAACCGCGCCGAGGTTTGATCCGGTGGCTGTAATTTCCCAGCGTGGTCTCATCGGGATTGATAAATATGCGGCCCCGGTCGCCATCAATCAATACGGTATCATCGCAGTTGATCCGGCCGCACACTCCACTGATACCACTGACGACCGGAATTTCCAGAGAACGGGCGATTACCGCAGCATGTGAATTGAGTCCGCAGCGTTCCGTAATGATGCCTTTCGTTTTACCGTGTATCCGGATAGCAATATGCGCAGTCAGTTCTTCGGTTATCAGGATATGTGAATTACCCAGGGCACACTCCCCGGGTTCGCAAGTCTTACTGTCCTTGCAACTGAGCGTGCCCCGGGTGTTGTCCAGGAGATTTGCTAACAGATATTTAAGCTCGTTAAAATCACTGGCCCGCTCACTAAGGTAATTCCTGTCGAGCGTGCTGAAATAGTCCGCGTAATTGTCAAAACATTTTTCAATGGCATGCCGTGCGGAAACCTGGCGGCTGACGATATGATTGAGGATGTCGTCTTTCAATTCACACAGAATCATCCTGTGAGCATTGAAAATGGCGACACTGTCATCATGGGAATGAGACTCGGCAGTGTGCACCAGCGACTCGAGCTGGGATTCCAGTTGATGGAAGACGTCCATGAAGGCCAGGGTCTGGTTTCCGGAAAAACCACTGGCCTGCGACAGGGCCGGGACCCGGCGAACGGTATAGTAACAGGGCCGTCCCAGGCCGCTGCCGGGTGAGATCGGGATCCCTTTCAGGATCGTTTCATCGTGCTGCACGGATTCCATGGTTCCGCCCTCCCCCCATTGGACGAATCAGGCGCTGTTGATCGGTAGCCGATCAGTCTATACCTTACATCAGAATCCGTACCGATCAATACATCATAGTCCGATACCGGTTTGAGGTATTGACCTGGATCAATCCGGTGCCGTTTCTGCATGCTGGATTTCGCACAACTCATTGATTTTATTATATATATAATATTACGGGGAGTCGCCTCAGCCGGACGGCCGTAAACGGACAATAACGCCCTGACGCGGTACTGGCCGAAGACACCTTGCTCAGGCAGTAGACGGGGTCGAGTCAATGACTATCCGGTTTTTGCCGGCCTTCTTGGCCCGGTACATGAGCTGGTCGGCCATCTCGATCAATCCACCTGTTGTCACGGCGTCCGGTTGCGCACAATGCATCACACCGATACTCGCGCTGATCGCCACAGGGTTACCCTCAATGTCGCCAATGCCGGCTACTGCATTCAGGATTTTTTCTGCAAGGTGATGCAGTGCCTCTTCACCATCGGTCTGTTGAACACAGATCAGGAACTCATCTCCGCCCAGTCGACCGACGATATCGCTCTCGCGGATGCTGCCGGCAAGTAACCCGGCAACCCGGCAAAGTAATTTATCCCCGATTGCATGACCGTGGTTGTCATTGACCTCCTTGAAACCATCGAGATCCACGAAGATCAGCGCAATTCCCTTTTTATTTCGTACGGCAAACTGGCGGGCCTTCTCGATGAATTCATCGAGCAGGAGACGGTTGGGTAACCCGGTCAAGGCATCATGCAAGGCGGCGTTCTGGAGTTCCCTGTTCGTTTCGGCGAGTTTTTTGACCTCGTCACGGTCCGAATTATCTATAATCGAAACAAGGATATAACCTGTATCGCCGACAGTGATGGGTGACAGGCCGATTTCGAGCGGTACTTCGCTGCCGTCTTTTTTCCTGCCTATCAGATTTACACCACTTCCCATGGGACGCGGACGGGGTGACCTGAAATATTCACTGACATGGGCAGCGTGCCTGCCCTTCAGCTTATCGGGGATCAGGACATCAATGGTGTTGTAGAAAAGCTCGCTCTCCGCATATCCGAACATGGCCTCGGATCTGGAATTGGCAAAGATAATCCGCCCGTGATCATCCACCAGTAACATGGCGACGGGGGAGCCATTGATGATCGACGATAGGCCATCACCACTCAGGTCTGGTCC
>JBFGPT010000378.1:0-2060 GCA_041564575.1 Gammaproteobacteria bacterium
ATCTGATTAAGAAAAAGATCCAGGAACTTGACCTCGATACCGAGGCGCGTACCGAGGGATCTGTGGTCAGTCTCGCCGATGGTGTGGCACGCATTCACGGACTCAGCGACGTGATGCAGGGGGAAATGATCGAGTTCCCCGGCAACACTTTCGGGCTGGCACTGAACCTGGAAAGGGACTCTGTTGGCGCGGTGATACTCGGCAGCTATGAACATATTTCCGAGGGTGACACTGTTCGCTGTACGAAACGTATTCTTGAAGTCCCAATTGGCGAGGCCCTGCTTGGCCGTGTGGTTGACTCCCTGGGCAGCCCGATCGACGGCAAGGGTGCTATTGATACCGCTGATTCCTCTCCGATCGAGAAAATCGCGCCCGGTGTAATCGCCCGCCAGTCCGTTTCCCAGCCGGTGCAGACTGGTTTGAAATCCATTGATTCCATGGTGCCGATCGGGCGTGGTCAGCGTGAGTTGATCATTGGTGACCGCCAGACCGGCAAGACTGCCGTAGCCGTCGATACCATCATCAATCAGAAAGGTACCGGCGTTAAATGTATCTACGTCGCCGTTGGCCAGAAGGCCTCCTCCATCAATACTGTAATTCGCAAGCTGGAAGAGCATGGCGCCATGGAACATACCATCATCGTGGCCGCAAGCGCATCGGAATCAGCCGCTATGCAGTTTATCGCGCCGTATTCAGGGTGTGCGATGGGCGAATATTTCCGTGACCGGGGCGAGGATGCATTGATTATCTATGATGACCTGACCAAACAGGCCTGGGCCTACCGCCAGGTGTCATTGCTGCTCAAGCGGCCGCCGGGACGCGAAGCCTATCCGGGTGATGTTTTTTACCTGCATTCCCGCCTGCTGGAACGCGCAGCACGTGTTAATGTCGACTACGTGGAGAAATTGACCAATGGCGCCGTCAAGGGCAAGACCGGATCCTTGACCGCATTGCCTATAATCGAGACACAGGCAGGTGACGTATCCGCATTCGTTCCGACCAACGTGATTTCCATTACCGACGGCCAGATATTCCTGGAAACTGATTTGTTCAACTCCGGTTTCAGACCCGCTATCAATGCCGGCCTGTCGGTCTCCCGTGTGGGTGGCGCGGCGCAAACCAAGATCATCAAGAAACTGGGTGGCGGCGTGCGTCTGGCACTGGCCCAGTATCGTGAACTGGCGGCATTCTCACAGTTTGCCTCGGATCTGGACGAAGCGACCAGAAAGCAACTGGAACGTGGACAGCGTGTCATGGAATTGATGAAACAAAAGCAGTACTCGCCCATGACCGTGGCGCATATGGCTATCAGTTTGTATGCCGCTGAACATGGTTACCTCGATGATATAGAACTGGAAAAGATCGGAGCATTCGAAGCGGCCCTGCAGAGTTTCGTGAATAGTGAAAAAAGCGATCTCATTGCCACCATAAATGAAGAGGGTGATTTTAACGACGATATCGAAAACGGTATCAAATCCGCCATCGATGAGTTCAAGGCCAATCATACCTGGTAAGGTTTATCGGTCGAAAAATCAGCCACTGTAACCGGATAAAACAAAACACTAGAGAAGAATATGGCAGGCGCCAAAGAAATCAGAACCAAGATCGGCAGTGTTAAAAACACGCAAAAGATCACCAAGGCCATGGAAATGGTGGCGGCCAGCAAAATGCGCAAGGCGCAGGAGCGGATGCAGGCTGCCCGGCCCTATGCCGACAAGATCAGGAATGTGATTGCCCATCTCGGGCACGCCAACCCCGAGTATCATCACCCTTTTCTGATCAGCCGGCCGGAAGTCGCCAGCGTCGGCTTGATCATAGTCTCGACCGACAGGGGACTGTGCGGGGGACTTAATTCCAATCTTTTTCGTGAAACTCTGCGCAGGATGCAGGCCTGGGAAGAAGTGGACAAGCAGATCAAGATTTGCCTGATTGGTCAAAAGGCAGCCGGTTTTTTCGGGCGGCTTGGCGGAAATGTTGTCGGCCAGGTGACGGGCCTCGGCGATGATCCGGGTGTAGAACAGTTGATCGGCACCGTAAAGATCATGCTGGATGCCTATCTC
>JBFGPT010000379.1:0-2049 GCA_041564575.1 Gammaproteobacteria bacterium
GCCCGTAGCGGTCTCCTGTTGCGCCGTCTCTTCCGGAGCGTCCTGCGCAATCGATGTTTATGGCGGGACCCATCCCGCGATTAGCGCCAGTAATAAACAACGAAGCTTGATCATGTATATACAGCCTTGAGTGACTGAGGACTGTAACGGCAAATTTGCGCCATTCTGTAGCAAATTTCACGCATCGGGTCCTTGTAGCGGCGGCCGGCAGCGCGGCTCGTGTGGCATAATCGAGACCGGATATGCTTGTCACCCGACCATGAGCCAGGAATACCCCAACAAGATCGGTCGCATGATGATCCTGCTTGCCTGGATCCTGCTGCTGGTGCTGCTGTCGATCCTGTTCCGGGATTACCTGGCACAACAAAACAATCCCAATCGCCACATCGTCACCGGTACGGAAGACGGCGAGCGCCGTATAGAACTGCAACGAAACCGCTACGGCCATTACCTGGCCAGCGGCCGTATCAACGACAAGGACGTAACCTTCCTGCTCGATACCGGCGCGACCGATGTCAGTGTGCCGGCGCCGGTCGCGGATGACCTCGATCTCAAGCGCGGTTTCGCCGTGCAGGTTCAGACTGCCAACGGCGTCATCACCGTTTACTCGACTCGTCTTAACAAGGTTGAAATCGGAAATATAGTTCTCCATGATGTCAGGGCTCATATCAACCCGCGCATGCAAGGCCGTGAAATTCTGCTCGGCATGAGTTTTTTGAAAAATCTTGAGTTTCAGCAACAGGGCGACACGCTGACGCTGACGCAACCCTCTTACTAGAAGAAATGACTGCATGGAATCCGTGATTGAAAAACTGAGTGGTTTGATCTGGGGTGAGTACATCCTGATCCCGCTGCTGGCCTTTACCGGGATTTTCCTGACCATCGGTCTCAGGGCGTTTACCTGGCGCCGGTTGGGCACGGCCTTCCGCCTGCTCTGGCAGGGCCGCACCGCGGACCGGGCAATTGCCGGTGACATCCCGCCGTTTCAGGCCTTGATGACCGCCATGTCGGCCACCATCGGTACCGGCAACATCGCCGGAGTGGCAACCGCGATCTTCGCCGGCGGACCCGGCGCCGTCCTGTGGATGTGGTTGATCGCCGTGTTCGGCATGGCGACCAAGTACGCCGAGGCGGTCCTTGCGGTGAAGTATCGCGAACAGGACGAACTGGGCAATTACGTCGGCGGGCCGATGTACTACATCAAGAACGGCCTCGGCAGACACTGGCAGTGGCTCGGCCTGCTGTTTGCCCTGTTCGGCATGATCGCGGCGTTTGGCATCGGTAACCTGGTCCAGTCCAACACCGTCGCCAGCGTCATGCGCAGCACCTTTGAGATCCCCAGTCTCTTCACCGGCCTGTGTATCGCCGTGCTGGCGGGTGTGGTGATCCTCGGCGGTATCAAGCGAATCGGTGAAGTGGCTTCAAAACTGGTGCCGTTCATGGCCGGCGCCTATGTCCTGTGTGGACTCATTATCATTATCAGCCAGATAAGCGAACTGCCCGGCGTGATCGTCCTGATTGTGGACTCCGCCTTTAATGGCAGCGCCGCCACCGGCGGCTTTGCCGGGGCAACGGTCTGGGCTGCACTGCGCTTCGGGGTCGCACGCGGTATATTCTCCAATGAGGCCGGCCTGGGCAGCGCCCCCATCGCTCATGCCGCCGCCAGGACGCGGGACCCTGTACGCCAGGGCATGATCGCCATGCTCGGTACCTTCATCGATACTTTGATCATCTGCAGCATGACCGCCTTCGTCATCCTGCTGAGCGGCAGCTGGACCAGCGGCAATAACGGGGCGGCCCTGTCTTCACTGGCCTTTGATTCGGCATTACCCGGACTCGGCGGACCGATCGTCGCTGTAGCCCTGGCGGTCTTCGCCTTCACGACCATTCTCGGCTGGAGCTACTACGGTGAACGCTGTGCGGAGTATGTGTTCGGGGTCCGCATCATCCTGCCGTACCGCCTGGGCTGGATAGTGGTGATCCTGGTCGGCGCCCTGATCCAGAAAATCTCGATCGTGTGGAATTTTTCCGACCTGCTGAATGGCCTCA
>JBFGPT010000380.1:0-2049 GCA_041564575.1 Gammaproteobacteria bacterium
CCTTCTGCAAGGATTTTCTCCTGCGCCACCGCATCCCCACGGCCGCCTACGGCGTGTTTACCGATCTGGGTAAAGCCCTTGAATTCATTGATGCCATGCCGGTACCGGTCGTGGTCAAGGCCGATGGTCTGGCGGCGGGCAAGGGCGTCGTGGTGGCGCACACCCGTGAGGCGGCCGTTGCCGCGGTGAACGATATGCTGGCTGGCAACCGTTTTGGCGAGGCCGGTCACCGGGTGGTTATCGAGGAATTTCTGAGCGGCGAGGAAGCCAGTTTCATCGTCATGTGTGACGGGGATACTATCCAGCCGCTTGCCAGCTCGCAGGATCACAAGGCCCGCGATAATAACGACCAGGGACCGAACACCGGCGGCATGGGCGCCTACTCACCGGCACCGGTTATCAACGATGAAATGTTCGCAAAAATTATTGAACAGGTGATTCGCCCGACCGTGGTCGGCATGGCCGCCGAGGGCAGCCCGTACACCGGTTTTCTGTATGCCGGTCTCATGATTGGCGCCGACGGTGTGCCGAAGGTACTGGAGTACAACTGTCGTTTCGGTGATCCCGAGACCCAGCCGGTCCTCATGCGCCTGAAGTCGGATTTGTACGAAATATGCCGGCGTGCCTGCGATGGTACGCTGGACCAGGCCGTCATCGACTGGGACGCGCGCGCCGCGCTGGGTGTTGTGCTGGCCGCAGACGGCTATCCAGCCAGTGTCAGGAAAGGCGACGAAATATTCGGCCTCGGCCAGGATTTCTCAAGTGAAGTTAAGGTCTTCCACGCAGGAACTGTGAAACAGGATCAGAAAATACTGACAAACGGCGGTCGCGTGCTGTGTGTCACAGCACTGGGAGAAAACATCACGGAGGCTAAAAATAAGGCGTATAATGCCATCGCCCGGATCAGATGGGATGGTATGTTCTATCGCAACGATATCGGAAACAAGGCAATAATCAGGGAAAAACAGCTAAAATAGTTTCACCTTTCACCGCCGATTGCATAGAATGTGCAGCGGTATTTTCTATGATTAAGAAATCGTGAGGAGATCAAATGGGAGCTAGTAAAACAAGAAAACCGTCTGCTATTGCCAAGAAGCAGACCAAGGCGCAAATTATCGGGGCCATCGCAGAGGAAACAGGTTTAACCAAACGTGAAGTTTCGTCGGTTCTGGATGCCATGAGTGGTATCGCAGTTCGTCACTTGATGAAACGCGGGTCCGGTGAATTCTCCGTACCTTCACTGGGTATCAAGCTGCGGCGGGTCATCAAGCCGGCGCGCAAGGCACGCAAGGGTGTCAATCCTTTCACTGGAGAGGAAATGATGTTCAAGGCGAAGCCGGCCAGCACCAGCGTTCGGGCAACAGCCCTGAAGGCATTGAAGGATGCTATCGCCTGATAATCAGTTCGCCTGACGCACTGAAAAAAAGCCATGCAACGCATGGCTTTTTTTATGCCCGTCAGATATTCCAGTGCAGGAAGTTATGCAGCAGGGTGAGGCCGGCCTGCTGGCTTTTTTCCGGGTGAAACTGGCAGGCGAACATGTTGTCCCGAGCCACGGCTGATGTGAAACGAGTGATGTATTCGGTCGCGCCGGTCACCACGGACGACTCTTCCGGCACGACGTAATAGCTGTGCACGAAATAAAAACGGCTGCCGTCTCCGATGTCCCGCCACAGCGGATGGGCACTTTGTTGCCAGACCTGGTTCCAGCCCATATGGGGAATCTTGAAGGCCTGATCGCCGCTGGCGCGGCTGTCCTCAAAGCGCACGACCCGGCCGGGGATCAGGGACAGGCAGGGCGTGCCACCATCCTCGTCACTCGAGTCCATCAGGCTCTGCAAGCCGAGGCAGATACCGAGAAACGGCTTTGTAGCGATGCATTCGCGGATACAGTCATCCAGTCCCTGTTCCTGTAAATGCCGCATGCACTGGCCTATGGCGCCCTGGCCGGGGAACACCAGCCGATCCGCCGCGCGTATCTCGGGGATGCTGCCGCTGACCACAATGCGTGTCTTGCGATCGCTGACGTGTTCCAGCGCCCGGGCGACC
>JBFGPT010000381.1:0-2041 GCA_041564575.1 Gammaproteobacteria bacterium
GCATTGCGAGCCATGGACTCGATTTGCAGTAATATACCGAGACCGCTGCTGAGTTTGTCCGGCGCTTCAGGCATGGCTGCCTATTCTACAGGCTTTATGAACCTTGCCGTACCACTCATGCCGGACAGGACATCCGTTGCCTCTGAAAACCTGCCCTTGATTCGGACGGTCTGGCTGACCGGATCCACCACGGCCCCGATTCCGGTTACGCCTGCCCTGTATTGCCTGCCGGTTTCATCCACGTGAAAATCGAATTCGATTCCTTCATCGAGCCAGATCAGCCATTTTGACGGAACGATCAATTCTATCTCGAGGTCCTGGTCATCGAGGATCGATATCAATTCCTGATCCCTGCTGACGCTTTCGTATTCGTTTACCACGGTTTCAATCACGCGACCGTCATACGGGGCCTTGATACGGCAGCGGCTGACGTTGATATTGCTGGCATCGACATCGGCCCGGGTTTTTTTGACCGCGATGGCGGCAAGTTCTACCTCGATATCACTGACCGCATCGAGCGCCAGCAGTTGTCGCTTGTTCTCCAGACGCTTGACACTTGCCTCATGTTCAGCGCTTGCCGCGGTGCCGGCTGCCCGGTACAGGGCACAGTCAAACTGCACCAGCAGGTCGCCCTTGCGGAAACTCTGGCCGTCCCGGTAGGGAATCTTTTCAATCTGGGCGGCGATTTCACTGGATAATACCGCGCGGGTCGCCGGCTTGATTAACCCGCGTATGGCTTCCAGCTCACCTGATTCGGGTTCCGGAATCGTCCCAGTCCTTGCGTGCATAGGGCAAACTAGAAGAATTGCAAAAAGCGATGAGAGTAGAATATTCAGCGGATATTTATTCATGCATATCCTTCATGCCGGACGGCGGGTTAATTAAGCAACTCGTTGATATCTTTGAGTGACATCGAGATCGTCTGACTGCCTTCGGCCATTGAATTGAAATGTGATTCTATGGATCTCGACAGTGATTGTATATCGCCATAATCCGCATCTGCAGGAACCGGATCAATCCCCATCGATGCATAGATGCTGGCAAATGAATTTTCGAGATCAGCATAGGCGATATCATATTTAACATCCGCCACCAGTGTATTCATTTCCTCGCGTATCACCGACTGTTCACTGACGGAGCGTGTCTCGGCCGCCGCACGGATCTGGTCCAGTATTTTGACCTGGGTCGAATGGTACTCTGCGGCGGTACGATATTCCCTGCTGGCATGCTGGTATCGGGCCAGACCGACATGCACCTGGGTCAGTATCGCCATGCTCAGTGCCAGGCGCCGGGCATCCAGCACCAGTCCCTGTGTTTCCACCGCGCGTTTGGTAGCGGGTATCTTGAATATGTTCAGCAGATTCCAGCCTATCCGCGCACCGTAACTCAACCAGTCGTTATTGAACAGGAACTCGTTGGTATTGTAATTTTTACCGAAATTAAGGTTCAGGCCCGGCAACAACTGCAAGATGGCCGCGCGGGTTTCACTGGCATTGATTCGTTTCTCGTAGGTGACCTCACGGATTTCGGATCGGTTGACCAGGGCCAGTTCCTCGATCATCTGCGGAGACAGCTTCATGGTATTGATTTGATCTGACCTTTCCGGCAAGGCCAGTTCGTATGATTGACCTGGCGGAAGATTCATCAGGGCTGCCAGCTGGATCTTTGCGATAGAAAGTTCCCGTTGCAGTTCCTGCAGCTCGCGTTTTATCCCGATCAGTTCTCTCTGGTAAGTCAGTGCAGTGAGGGGTTTGTCCAGGCGATTCAGTTCTATGTCCTGGGATTGCCTGATTGCTTCGGTAACGCGAACCAGCAATTGCTCAAGGCGCGCAATGAGACGGTCATTACTCACCGCACGCCAGTAGACCGTGCGTACATCCTCGATCAACTGGTTTATGACCTTGCGTCGCTGCTCCTCGGCAATAAGTACCCGGTCCGCTGCCTGCCCGGCGCGGATGTAGGAGACACCGAAATCGAGAATATTCCATGACAGCGTCAAATCACGCGTGAAGACATCACGCTCGGAAGACGTCGAGGCCAC
>JBFGPT010000382.1:0-2029 GCA_041564575.1 Gammaproteobacteria bacterium
ACACATCCCAGACATGAGCCAAGCCGGCATCGACATCAACGACGAGATGGAGCAGTCGTTCATCGACTACGCCATGTCGGTGATCGTCTCGCGGGCGCTTCCCGACGTCAGGGATGGGCTGAAGCCGGTGCAGCGACGGATCATTTATGCCATGTCCGAACTGGGATTGAAGGCATCGGCCAAGTACAAGAAATCTGCGCGCACGGTCGGTGACGTCCTTGGCAAGTTTCACCCGCACGGTGATTCCGCCTGTTACGAGGCCATGGTATTGATGGCCCAGTCCTTCAGTTACCGTTACCCGCTGATCGATGGCCAGGGCAACTGGGGTTCCATTGACGATCCAAAGTCGTTCGCGGCCATGCGCTATACCGAATCCAGGCTGACCCGCTATGCCGAGCTGTTGCTGTCGGAACTCGGTGACGGCACGGTGGATTGGGTGCCGAATTTCGACGGCACGCTACAGGAACCGAAGATCCTGCCGGCACGCTTGCCCAACGTGTTGCTGAACGGAACCACGGGTATCGCGGTCGGCATGGCCACGGATATCCCCCCGCATAACCTGCGCGAACTTGCCGCGGCCTGCGTACGTCTGCTGGAAGCGCCAAGGTCCACGGTTGAAGATCTCTGCGAACACGTTCTGGCGCCCGATTTTCCCACCGATGCCGAGATCATTACCTCCAGGCAGGACATTGGCGAAATCTACCGGACCGGCAATGGCAGCTTGAAGATGCGTGCCACCTGGACGCGCGAGGAGGGCAATATCGTCATCCATGCCCTGCCGCACCAGAGTTCCGGCAGCCGGATCCTGGAGCAGATTGCGGCACAGATGCAGGCAAAGAAACTGCCGATGCTGGAAGACCTGCGCGATGAATCGGATCACGAAAATCCCGTACGCCTGGTGCTGGTGCCGCGCTCCAACCGGGTCAACCTGGATGAACTGATGCTGCACCTGTTCGCAACCACGGATCTTGAGAAAAACTACCGCGTTAATCTGAACATGATCGGCATCAACGGCAAGCCCCAGGTCAAGGATCTGAAGACGATCCTCAAGGAATGGCTGGAATACCGCAGCGAGACAGTGCGCCGGCGCCTGCAGTTCCGGCTCGACAAGGTGCTGGCGCGCCTGCACGTCCTCGATGGACTGTTGATCGCCTACCTGAATATCGATGAAGTGATCCGCATCATACGCGAGGAGGACAAGCCGAAACCGGTGCTGATGAAGAAATTCAGGCTCTCCGATATCCAGGCCGAGGCCATTCTGGAATTGAAATTGCGGCACCTGGCAAAACTCGAGGAGATCCGCCTGAGCGCCGAGCAGGACGAGTTGCAGGCCGAAAGAAACGGAATTGAACAGACGCTGAAATCGAAACAACGCCTGAAGACGCTCATCAAGAAGGAAATCCTGGCCGATGCGGAGGAATACGGCGACGATCGCCGCTCGAAACTGGTCGAGCGGGAGGAATCGCGGGCCATGGACGAAAAAGCCCTGATCCCGACCGAATCGATGACCGTGATACTGTCGGAAAAGGGCTGGATCCGTGCCGCCAAGGGGCACGAGATCGACCCGGAGTCTGTTAACTATCGATCCGGCGATGCCTTCAAGCAGGCCAGCCAGGGGCGCAGTAACCAGTCCGCGGTCCTGCTGGATTCGACCGGACGTTGTTATGCCCTTCCTGTTCACAGCCTGCCCTCGGCGCGCAGCCTGGGCGAACCCGTCACCAGCCGCGTGACGCCGCCGGACGGCTCGACCTTCGAGGGGGTGATGCTGGGTGATGCCGATGCCCTGTACGTGCTCGGCTCGGACGCCGGCTACGCCTTTATCGCCCGCATCGAAGATATGCTGACCAAGAACAAGAATGGCAAGGCGGTACTGAACGTTCCGAAACAGGCGGGTGTATTGAAACCCTGCCGGGTGGATGGCATTGAAGACCGCATGTTCGCGTGCGTCAGTACCAGCGGCCGCCTGCTGGTCTTTCCACTGGCGGAACTGCCGGTGCTGGCCCGCGGCAAGGGCCTGAAATTCATGCAG
>JBFGPT010000383.1:0-1992 GCA_041564575.1 Gammaproteobacteria bacterium
ACTGATTTCCCCGCAGGCGCGCTGCCACTGGGTGATTTCGAAGCGGGGACTGAGGGCGGACAGCTTGACCGAGATGCTGTTGGCGATCCCGCCGTTTTCTGTCCCGGCGATCGCATTGATGGCATGGCGGTAGGCGGCCAGGTAGGTCTCCGCATCGGCCTGCGTTAAGGCTGCCTCGCCCAGCATGTCATAGGAAAAGATTTCAAAGTCGCGTTTATCCCGCCCGGCGCGTGCCAGGGCCTTTTCAATCGTCGTGCCCATGACAAACTGTTCGCTGATGATGCGCATGGCGAGCGTGATGGCACGGCGAATCACCGGTTCGCCGAGCCGGCCCAGTACCTGCGTCCAGTGCTGCGCGGGATCGGGTTTTTTATTATCCAGCGATGGTAACAGGCGCCCGGTCAGCATCAGGCACCAGGTCGAGGCATTGATCAGGATATCCTCGTTGCCGATGTGCTGCTCCCAGTCGGCGGACTTGATCTTGTCGGCAATGAGGATGTCCGCCGTTTCGGGATCGGGCACCCTGAGCAGGGATTCCGCCAGGCACATCAGCAGTACGCCTTCTTCCGTGGCCAGGTCATATTCCGCCAGGAAACGATCCAGCGGCGTTAGTTGTTCCGGGCGCGAACGTACATCGATAACCAGCCTTTTGGCCAGTTCGTTGACCCGGGAGGTCTCGTCGGCGGGCAGAGCGGCCCGGTTATGCAGGGCAGGAAGGATGGATGCTTCGTCACTCAGATAATGTTGATTGATGTTCACCCTCTGAGATTGTTCATCCATATACAGAAATCTAGACGCGATACCGGGTTTTGTCGACCGATTACTATTGGACGTTGTACGGGATGACAAACCCCGTGTCAGCCCGGCAGGCTGGCACGGGGTATGCGAAATCACAATTTACCGCGTTGCGCGGACCCTAGTAACGGTAAAAAAACCGTGGATACGGGCGATAACTGTAGTATTGCGGATAACCGTAGTGGCGCCGGTAATAGCCGGGATAGATATTCTTGCGGTAATGATTTCCGAAGTGGCGCTTGTAGCGGTGTTGATAGTCATGCAAGTGACGGAATTTACGGTGATGTTTACGATGTTTGTACGGGTGCCTTGCATGGTTTCCATAGTAACCGTACGCGTTACCGTACTTGTAGCCGGGAGAGCCGAAGGTGATGGTGATGCCGGCCATGGCCGGCGCCGCCATCAACAGGGCGGCGGCAAACAATGCGCAACGGCTGATAACCCGAAGTGATCTATTGTGATGCAACATGATGACCTCCACAGTTCACTCCCCTCAAGACCTGTGACTGCCTGGTGCGAGTGGGTGTTCCTGCGGTGGTCAGATTACGGGAGATTTTCCCGCCGGACGGGTTTCAACAAGCGACATCAGGACAGGCGGCGTGCTCGCCGCGGCCCTGATGCAGTTGTAAATGCCAGTGGACTAGAATTTAATCTCGGCCCAGGCCCAGATCTTGGTGACGTCGGCGGCCCGGCTGCCGCCCCGGGCGACGTTGAACGCATTGCGGTCGGAATCGTAAATCGAGATCTTGCTGCCGAGCGTGTAATGCTTTTTGAAGGTTTTTTGTAATAACAGGTCGAGCTCGTTGCCGTACTCGTAGTCCAGGTTGTCGGATTCGAGCATGTGGTAGGAGGCAATGAACTTCGCACCGAGCGCACTGACCACCGCGGTGATGTAAACATCCTCGATACCATCGGCCGGTGTGACCAGAAAACGATCCGCCCAGCCCTGGAAGGCATGACCGGTCGCGACCGGTGTCTGGAAGCTGGTTATGCCATCGCCCTCAAGCACCTCGTAGCTGACTTTCAGGCTGATGGCGTCCACCAGTGTTTGCGGCTGGTATGCCGCACCGATCTCGAGCAGGTAATAATCCTGGTCGACCTCGAGCGGATTTTTTCCGTAGTCATCCTGTATCGCATACTCGGCGGTGTAGAGCGCCTGCAACACCGGCTTGGGCCGCGCGTTCCAGTGCGCGTCGA
>JBFGPT010000384.1:0-1989 GCA_041564575.1 Gammaproteobacteria bacterium
AGCGTGAGTTGCAGCAGTGATGCCCTGAAATTCTTTCTGGCATGGATGATGTCTGGCTGTCTGACCAGCCGGTAGCTGGTATACAGAAAACAGGCGCCTCCAATAACGGCACCGGACAGGTAAATCCAGCCAAGCCCGTATACGGCCGGCAACAGGGAGACGATCACCAGCGCCAGGGTGTGTAGAAAAATGACATTCGCCGCCGCCTGCCTCGAAATCACCGCCGGTAACATCGGCACGCTGGCCTGCTTGTAATCATCGGCAAAGACGAAGGCCAGGCTCCAGAAATGCGGTGGTGTCCACAAAAACAGCACGACTGCCAGCAGGACCGGGATCATACCGAGTGACGGGTCCACCACCGCGGCGCCGGCCAGCACGGCAAAGCTGCCCGACAGGCCGCCGATGACGATGTTGAGCCAGGTGGAACGCTTCAACCAGACCGTGTAGACGACGCCGTAGGTGAAGGCGCCGAGAAACACGTACAGTGCCGCCACCACATTTGTGGCCAGCGCGGTCGCAACGGTAGATAACAGAAGCAACAAAACAATCACCGCCGGCCAGTACAGCCCGGTCGAAAAGCGGCCGGTCACAAACGGCCGGTTGCGGGTGCGTTTCATCCGCGCATCGAGATCGCGCTCGATATACTGGTTGAAGGCCCCGGCGCTGGCCGAAGACATCAGGATACACAGCGCGAAAATGCTGATCGCCAGCGCACCCGGTGCTTCACCCGGCGTGACGACCAGCCCCGCCAGGCCGGTCAGCATGATCGCAAAACCGATGCGCAGTTTGAAGACCGAGTACAAATCCTTCAGCAGGGAAGTCATCAGCCCGTCATCCTAGCGTAACGGCCAGACCTCGGCCAGGTACTTCCAGTTTACAAAGTAATACAGCACGAAGGCCGTGAAGAACACGCCGACCAGTACCGCGGTGCCCGGAATACTCAGCGTACCTGCGCTGCCGTACTTGCCTACGGCGGCGGCCGCCGGTGTTGCCTCGGGTTGTGGCGCGGCAGCCTCTTTCTTCTTGCCGAACAACAGGGAGCCGACGACGACCACGATAAAGATGATGCCACCGAGCGAGGCGAGGATGGCGAAAATACCGTTCAGTCCCAGCATCAGGTAGGCCGTGGCGGGATAGTCGAAACTCAGCGCGGCATCGGAAAACGAAATATCCCAGTGCCGGCGTGAGACACCGAGCGTGCCCGCCCCCATCATGAACAGGGAGATACCGGCGACGCCGATCGCGAACAGATACGGCTGGACCCTGGCCCATTTTTGCAGGATCAATTCACGACCGAAGATCAGCGGCACCAGCAGATAGGTCACCGCCATGAAGGCCAGCGTCGTACCGGCGACAACGGTACCGTGGAAATGCCCCGGCACGTACAAGGTGTTATGCATGATGAGATTGATCTGCTCCGTGCCCAGCACCACGCCGGAGATACCGCCGATAAACCCGAACAGGATCAGTGACAGGAACATGCCGGAAAATGCGGGATTATCCCAGGGTGCCTTGCGCAGCCATTCGAACAGCCCCTTGGTATAGCCCTTGGCGCGCTGTGCGGCCTCGATCGATCCCGGCACCGTCATACCGTGCACCATGCTGCCCAGTACCGCCAGGTACATGGCGTAACTGGGATTGAAGATTTTCCACTCGGAACTGATCCCGGGTTCCACCAGCAAATGATGCGCACTGGCCAGTTGCAGGAACAGGATATACATGAGGAACGCCATGCGGCTGACCTTTTCCGACAACGGTTTGGCGCCGAGTACGATCGCGGCGATGGCGTACCAGACCGCGACGTGGGCGGAGACGTTGATCTGCTGTGACGAGTGCCCCATCGCCCACCAGACCGCCTTGTACATCAAGGGATCGATATGGCTGACCACGCCGACCGCCCACAGCAAAGTCGGGATCAGGATGATGGCGCCGGAGGCGATTGTGAAGACGGCGATGATCGCGGCCGTCAAGGCGCCGAAGGTCACCAGC
>JBFGPT010000385.1:0-1986 GCA_041564575.1 Gammaproteobacteria bacterium
GCACCGTCCAGGCCGGTGTTCACAGTTCAATTCGCGGTACTAGCTGGTTATACTGCCAGGCAGGTCAATTACGCAACCGTCACCGGTATGAACGTCACCATATATCACAATCCACGTTGTTCCAAATCCAGGCAAACCCTGGCCCTGTTGCAGGATCGCGGTATCGAACCCGAGATCATTGAATATCTGAAAACACCACCGGCCAGACAGGAACTGAAGGATATCCTCGGCAAGCTTGGCCTGACGCCCAGGGACCTGATGCGCAAGAAAGAAGCGCCCTACCGCGAGCAAGGCCTCGACAATCCCGACCTCAGCGACGACCAACTGATCGATGCCATGCTGGCGCATCCGGTCCTGATCGAACGTCCGATCGTGCTCGCCGATGACCGCGCGGCCATCGGCCGACCCCCGGAAAGCGTACTCGACATTCTCCCGTGCGCATGACGGATATCCTGGTGCTTTATTACAGCCGCTACGGCAGCGTCGCGGAAATGGCGCGGCATATCGCCCGCGGCGTCGAATCGGTGCAGGGCTGTGACGCGATCACCCGCACCGTGCCACCGGTAACGCCGGAGCACGAGGCACGGGGCGAGGACATTCCGGCCGAGGGTCCGCCTTACGTCAGCCTGGACGACCTGAAGCACTGTCACGGGCTGGCGCTCGGCAGTCCGACCCGGTTCGGCAACATGGCCGCGCCCATGAAATACTTTCTCGATACCAGCACCAGCCTGTGGGTCAGCGGCTCGATGATTGGCAAGCCGGCCTGCGTGTTCAGCTCCACATCCAGCCTGCACGGCGGACAGGAAACGACGCTGTTATCCATGATGCTGCCGCTGTTGCATCACGGGATGGTCATCGCCGGCCTGCCCTACAGTGAACCGGACCTTGCTTCGACCCGGTCCGGCGGCACCCCGTACGGACCCACGCATGTCGCCGGCGCCGACAGCAAGTTGCCGGTCACCGACGAGGAAAAACGCCTGTGCCAGGCCATGGGTGCCCGCCTGGCGCACCTGGCCATCAGTCTGAACCGCCCGGACTGATCGACAACAACTGCTTGACGAAGGGCACGGTAATACGGCGATGTTCGGCCAGCGAGGCCTGATCGATCCTGTCCAGCACCCCCAGCAACGATTTCAGATCCCGCCGCGCGTGCGTCATCAGGTAATCGGCCACCTCGTCCGGCAAGGTGAAACCCCGGGCCAGCGCCCGGCGTTTGAGTAAGCTGACCTTGTCGGTGTCCGACAGGGGCGTGAGCTGGTACACCAGTCCCCAGCCCAGACGTGATTTCAGGTCCTCAAGGTGTATACCCAATGCCGCCGGACCCTGCTGCGCGCTCATCAGCATGATCGCCGAATTGTCCTTCAGGTGATTGTAGAGATGAAACAGGGCCTCTTCCCAGGCCGGGATGCCGGCGATCAGGTCGATATCATCCACGCAGATCAGCCGCATCTCGCCGAGGCCCTCGAGGATTGTCACCGGCTGCCGGCGGAATTCCCGCATCGGCAGATAGGCCACCGGCAGACCGGCCGCCGCGGCCGACTTGCAGGTGGCCTGCAGGAGATGACTTTTACCGCTGCCGTGTTCTCCCCAGAGATAGACGAAACGCTGCTGGCCGCCGGTCGCCGTCCGTTCCAGCACGGTCTGGACTTCCCGGTTTTCGCCGGTCAGGTAGAGATCAAAATCGAGCGGTTCAAAGCGGCTGAACGGCAGCGGGATCTGATGACCACGCCCCGGGGTAGTGCGGCTCATGGCGTATAAAAACCGCTGTCCTTGTATTCATCATGCGCATGCCGCAACAGCACGACGATGACGGCGGCCACGGGCAGGGCCAGCAGGATGCCGATGAAACCGAATAGTTGTCCGCCTGCCATCACCGCGAAGATGACCGCCACCGGGTGCAGGCCGATCCGTTCCCCGACCAGCAGTGGTGACAGCACCATGCCTTCAAGCGCCTGCCCGATACCGAAGACGATGGCGACATAGACC
>JBFGPT010000386.1:0-1986 GCA_041564575.1 Gammaproteobacteria bacterium
AAGGCCGGCGGCGGCAACGAGATTGAACGGCTGATTTCGCTGACCGGTCATGCACGGGAAGTCATTCGCGACAACAATTCGGTTACCTGTATCTTCCCTGAAGACCAGTCGGTCATGGTGGAACGTTCAAAACCGCGTAAATTCCTCTCGGGGCAACTACCGGAACCCATCGAAAAGATTGCCGAATACTATGAATTCTCCATAGCCGGCGAAGGACGGTTGCTGGACAGGAATACCTGGATAGTCAATATCATTCCAAAAGATGATATGCGCTATGGTTACCAGTTGTGGATCGACAAGGACAGCTACCTTGCGCTCAAGACAGAGCTGAAAACCGCGGCCGGCGCAACACTCGAGCAGATCCTGTTCACGCGACTTGAAATATTGTCCGACATGCCAGATAGCATGCTCAAGCCGAGTATCAGCGGCAGTGGCTATACCTGGTATCGCCACAGTTATGATGACGTGCGCACCCAGGCCGGCAATGGCGGCTGGCAGGCCAAATGGATGCCGGGCGGATTTGCCATGAGCGAACACGAGTTGCAGAAAATCGTAACGACTGACATGCCGGTCGACCACATGGTCTACAGTGACGGCCTGGCGACTGTATCCATATTCGTCGAAAAAATATCCGGTCAACCTGTGGTCAAACCCGGCGCCACCCAAATGGGCGGCGTCAACGCCTTCGCGACTATTAAAGAAGGATACCAGGTGACTGCCGTCGGCGAAGTGCCACTCGCCACGGTCGAGCAGATGGCCAGATCCGTCGTGCAAAAATAGCCTCGCCGGTATACAGTGACTGCGCTGCCGTCACAGGCCTGTCCAGTAATTAACGGAAAGTAATCATGTCCAGAATCTTGTGTTTCAAAACTGTAATCCTGATCCTTTGCACCGTCTGCCTGCCGTTCAGCCAACAGGCCATTGCCCGCAGCCTGCCGGATTTCACCCCGCTGGTTGAGGAGAACTCGGCCGCCGTGGTCAATATCAGCACGACCATGAGTTCGAACCAGGATACCGGCGGACGGCAATTCAATTTTCCGGATGTGCCGGAGGGCAGTCCGTTTCATGATTTCTTTCGCAAGTTTTTCGAGGAAATGCCGGAGGGTAATAATCCTTACCAGCAGCGATCATCACTGGGTTCCGGATTTATCATTTCCGATGACGGTTATGTGATAAGTAACTATCACGTGGTCAAGGACTCCGACGAAATCATCGTGCGTCTGAACGACCGGCGGGAGTTCACCGCGGAAATTATCGGCTCCGACGAGCGCAGTGATATCGCATTGCTCAAGATCGATGGCAAAAAACTGCCTACGGTCAAGATCGGTGATTCCAGCAAGGTGAGAGTCGGTGAGTGGGTGCTGGCGATTGGCACACCGTTCGGATTTGATCATTCCGTTACCGCCGGGATCGTCAGCGCCATCGGCAGGAGCTTGCCAAACGAGAATTACGTGCCGTTTATACAGACAGATGTCGCCATCAACCCCGGCAACTCCGGCGGCCCCCTGTTTAACCTCGACGGCGAGGTGATCGGGGTTAATTCCCAGATCTACAGCCGCACCGGCGGTTTCATGGGGTTGTCATTCGCCGTGCCGATCAACGTCACCATGGAGGTCTACCAGCAACTGCGCGACAGCGGTTTTGTCAGTCGAGGTTGGCTGGGCGTGCTGATCCAGGACGTGAATGCCGAACTGGCCGAATCGTTCGGCATGAAGAAACCCCAGGGCGCGCTTGTGGCCAAGGTGCTGGATGACAGTCCTGCGTCCAGGGCCGGCTTTGAAGTGGGTGATATCGTCACGCGTTATAACGGTGAATATATCCGTTACTCCTCGGATTTGCCGCCCATGGTCGGTATCAGCAAGGTCGGGGCGACCGTGCCGGTCGAGATCATCCGTCACGGCAAGAGCAAGACCCTGCAGGTGACCATCGCCAGGTTGCCGGACGATGAAACCCTGAAGACCGGATCCACCAAGGGCAGCCCCCCGG
>JBFGPT010000387.1:0-1977 GCA_041564575.1 Gammaproteobacteria bacterium
GCCCGCGCATGCCTCCGACAATCAACTGGCCCAGGACAATATCCGCCAGCGGTTGGCGGCGATTTATAATCGTAAGGCCTCGATGTCAATCCGCGAGGTACAGGACCGCTACACAGTAACACTGACGCTGCCACGGGATTTCCATGAAGATACTGATCGTTGACGACGAGGCCCTCGCCCGCTCGCGCCTGCGCGACCTGATCGGCGAGGATCATCCCGGTCACGAACTCGCCGAGGCCGCCAACGGGCTCGAGGCGCTGGCCCTGATCGAATCCGGCCGGCCGGACCTGGTGTTGCTGGATATCCGCATGCCGGAGATGGACGGCCTCGAGGTAGCGCGTCACATGTGCCGGATCGACAACGCCCCGGCGCTGGTCTTCACCACGGCCTACCAGGACCATGCCCTGGAGGCCTTCGAGAAAAATGCCGTGGATTACCTGGTCAAGCCGATTCGCCGGGAACGTCTGGGCCAGGCCATTCACAAGGCCAGCCGCCTGCACCAGTCCCAGGTCGCGGCCCACCGGGCCGCGGCTCCGGAGGAGAACCGGCGCCGGCACCTGAGCGCCAGCAGCCATGGCAGGATACTGCTCAAGGCGGTTGACGAGATCGCCTATCTGAAGGCCGAGCAGAAGTACGTCACGGCCTGCTGGCCGGGTGGCGAGCTGTTGCTGGATGAATCCCTGAAATCGCTGGAGACCGAGTTCGCCGATCGATTTGTACGCATCCACCGCAATACGCTGGTGGCCATCGAGTGCATCACCGGGCTGGAGAAGGACCCGGAGGGCAACAGCCTGGTGCTGGTGCGCGATATGCCGGTGCGCCTGCCCGTCAGCCGGCGGCACGTTGCCGCCCTCAAGAAACTGTTGAAATAACCAGCGGCGGCTCAGGCCGGTTGCATTTCCCTGGCGGCGGCCAGCATGGCCAGGCGGGCAATAACGCCGTAAGTATAAAAACGGTTGGGATGGGCGTCCGGGTCCATGCGCTTGTCCGGGGAGATGCAGCAATCATCGAAGACCAGCGGTTCAAAGCGCATGCCGGGAGAATTGAGATTTTCATTGCGGCCGCGCTGGGTGTGCACCCGGTAAAAACCGCCCACGACGCTGTGATCGATCATGTAGACCACGGGTTCGGCGACGCTGTCGTCCGCGCCCCAGGACTCGTGCGTATAGATGCCCTCCTGGATGATCACCTTGGTGACCTTCTGCCCCTCCTTGGTGGTCGACATGCGGGTGCGCTGCTTGCGGTTGAGCTCGGCGATCTCGTCGGGGCTGTGGATGGTCATGACCCCCATGCCGTAGGTGCCGGCATCGGCCTTCAACATCACATAGGGGCGGCACTCGACCGCGTATTCCCGGTATTTATCCTCGATGGCGGCCAGCAGCGCCTCGACGTTGCGGGTCAGGCAACCGCCGCCTTCCTGCTTCATGAAATCGATCTCGCCGCAATTGCGGAACAGCGGGTCGATCAGCCAGGGATCGATATCGATCAGCCGGGCGAAGTCCGTGGCGATCTCCTGGTAATGCCTGACATGGGTGGATTTCAGGCGGCTGGACCAGCCCATGTGCAGGGGTGGCGTCAGGCACTGCTTGAGACCCTGTAAGATCTCGGGCACACCGCCGGGTCGTTGTTCAACAGCAGCAGTTCAGGATCGAAATCGGCCAGTACCAGGCGCGTGCCCTGGCGCTCGACAGGTTCAAGTTTGACCTGGTTGCCCGAGGGCAGGTCGATATCGAGAGGCGCGTCCAGTTCCGGCAACAATGAGCCGATGCGCACGCAAAACCCGGCCTTTTCGATGATGCGCTGCAAGGCGGACAGGCTCTCCAGGTAAAACATGTTGCGCGTGTGGTTTTCCGGGATGATCAATATGCGATCGACCGGGTCGCAAAAGCGCTCCACGGCCTGCTTCATGAAATCGATCTCGCCGCAATTGCGGAACAGCGGGTCGATCAGCCAGGGATCGATATCGATCAGCCGGGC
>JBFGPT010000388.1:0-1964 GCA_041564575.1 Gammaproteobacteria bacterium
ACGTCAAACTCGCCCAATCGCAGGTCACGGATGATCTCCACGCGTTCAACGGTATCGACATCGGAATGCAGGTAGCGCACACGCACGCCATGCTCGGCCAGGTAATCAGTCAGATCCTCCGCCATGCGCTTGGTCAGCGTGGTTACCAGGACGCGCTCATCCTGTTGCACGCGCAGGCTGATCTCAGAGAGCAAATCGTCCACCTGGGAGGCCACCGGGCGGATCTCCACGGCCGGATCGACCAGTCCGGTCGGTCGTACCACTTGTTCCACCAGCTTGTCGGCATGTTCGCGTTCATACGGCCCTGGCGTGGCCGAGACAAAGAGGGTCTGCGGCGAGAGCTGCTCGAATTCGTCAAACCGCAGGGGCCGGTTATCCAGCGCCGAGGGCAAGCGGAAGCCATATTCGACCAGGTTTTCCTTGCGTGAGCGGTCGCCGCGGTACATGGCCCCCAGTTGCGGGATGGTGACATGGCTTTCGTCTATCACCAGCATGGCGTCCTCCGGCAGATAGTCAAACAGCGTCGGCGGTGGTTCACCGGGCTGGCGTCCGGACAGAAAGCGTGAATAATTCTCGATGCCGGTGCAGTAACCGATCTCCAGGATCATCTCGATATCGAAGCGGGTACGCTGCTCCAGACGTTGCGCCTCAACCAGCTTGTTGGACTCTCGCAACCAGACCAGGCGTTGCTCCAGTTCCTCGCGAATGGCCTCGACGGCATCCAGCAGGATCTGCCTTTCCGTGACGTAATGGGTCTTCGGGTGTATGGTCGCGCGCGGCACCTTTTTCAACACCTCGCCCGTGAGCGGGTCAAACCAGCCGAGGTTTTCGATCTCGTCATCGAACAGCTCGATGCGCAAGGCCTCGCCATCGGACTCCGCGGGATAGATATCGATGACATCACCCCGTACCCGGTAGGTGCCACGGTGCAACTCGACCTCGTTGCGCGTGTACTGCATCTCGGCCAGGCGCCGTAACAGGGTCCGTTGTTCGACCAGGTCACCCCGGTCCAGGTGCAGCACCATCTTCAGGTAGGACTGTGGGTCGCCGAGGCCATAGATCGCCGAGACCGTGGCGACGATAATGGTATCGCGCCGCTCCAGCAACGCCTTGGTGGCGGACAGGCGCATCTGTTCGATGTGCTCGTTGATCGAGGCATCTTTTTCAATGTAGGTGTCGGAGGCCGGTACGTAGGCCTCGGGCTGGTAGTAATCGTAATACGAAACGAAATACTCGACAACATTGTCCGGAAAAAACTCGCGCATCTCGCCGTATCACTGGGCGGCCAGGGTCTTGTTCGGGGCCAGTATCATGGTCGGGCGCTGCACCGCCTGGACGACATTGGCAATCGTGTAGGTCTTGCCGGAACCGGTAACGCCGAGCAGGATTTGCCGCGCCAGACCGTCATTCAGTCCATCGATAAGACTTTTTATCGCGCCGGGTTGATCGCCGGCCGGCGAATAATCAGAAACCAGACTGAATGTTCTGCTCACGATGCTATTTTAGGGACACAAAGTTGTTATGAAACCATGATGTAATATGACAGCCGGCGGCACAGCAGTGTTTCACGATTATTTACAATTATTAAGCTATTGAAAAACAGGGTAAAATACGGATCATGCTGTTTCAGCACAGGGTCATGAATTCATGGATGAATTATTCAGAACATAACAGTATATTACACGCCTTTTTGAACATCGCTTAATACAACCGAGGAAGTAGCATTGGAAATCCGATTATCCAACCGCGCCAAAAACGTTAAACCTTCGCCAACACTGGCGGTCACCGCCAAGGCCGCCGAATTGAAGGCCCAGGGCCGGGATATCGTCAGCCTGGGCGCCGGGGAACCTGACTTCGACACACCGGCCAACATCAAGGCTGCGGCGCAAGCCGCGTTGGATGCGGGCCAAACAAAATACGCGCCGGTGGCGGGCACAGCGGAACTCAAAACAGCAGTCGTGGAC
>JBFGPT010000389.1:0-1952 GCA_041564575.1 Gammaproteobacteria bacterium
GTTTCAATGTTTCGACCTGGTCCAGCCAGTTGCGCAGAAACCGGTTCAGCGCCTGACGGCTGTCAGATTGCAGGATCAGCTGCATGCGGTGACGTCCGGCCCGGCGCCGCATCGGCGCAAGAACTGGGCCCGCCACCTGCGGCGCCTGTCGCCCGCCGTTGATCAATCCCCGGGCGGCGTTGAGAAAGTCCTCAACATGATCGATATCGGCGGCCTCGGCACGCAGCATGGCCATGAAGGCGCAGGGTGGCAAGCCGGCGAGTCGGCGCTCCTCGAGCAGCTCGGTGCTGAACATCATATATCCCTTTTCGAGCAGGGTGCGCAGCAGGGGGTGATCCGGAAAATGGGTCTGAATAAGCACCATGCCCGGGTCCTGTCCACGGCCCGCGCGGCCACTGACCTGCGTGATTAACTGGCCGAGGCGTTCGGTCGCGCGAAAATCCGTGCTGTAGAGACTGCTATCGACATCGACGATGGCCGCAAGGGTAACGGCCGGAAAATGATGTCCCTTCGCCAGCATCTGCGTGCCGACCAGGATATCAGCCTCGCCGGACAGGATCTGTTCATACATCGAATGCATGCTGCCCTTGCGCCGTGTAGTATCGCGGTCGATACGGACAATCCTGGCCTTCGGGTAGGCGGCCTTCAGGGTCTCCTCGATGCGCTCGGTGCCATGGCCGATCTCCAGCAGTTCCTGCCCGGCGCACTCCGGGCAGGCCGTCGGCAACCTGATCTGGCGATCACAGTGATGGCACCAGAGCAGTTGTTTTTCCTTATGCAGCGTCATGAGCTTGTTACAACGCTGGCATTCCGCCAGCCAGCCGCACTGGTGACACATAAAGGCGGGGGCATAGCCGCGCCGGTTTTGAAAGACGAGTACCTGCTGGCCGCGTGCCAGTGTGGTGCGGATGTGTTGATGCAGGGTTTCCGACAGGGCACCGTCCAGCGCCGATGTTTTCATGTCGAGGATCCTGATTTCGGGCATGCGGGCATTGGCGACACGGTGCGGCAGCAGGATCTGCCGGTAGTCCTTTTGCGACAGGTTGTATATGGATTCCAGTGACGGTGTTGCCGAACCCAGGATCACCGGGCAGTGGCTGTTTCTGCCGCGTACCAGCGCCAGGTCCCGTGCGGAATACCGAAAACTCTCCTGCTGCTTGTAGGACAAATCGTGTTCCTCGTCGACTATGAAAAGGCCCGGTGCATGCAGCGGTATCCAGATGGCCGAACGCGTCCCCAGCACCACGGGTGTCACGCCGTTCCTGGCCTCGATCCAGGTTTGGCAACGTTCCCGGTCCGTCAGGCCCGAGTGGTAGACCGCGATGCGGGTGCCGATGCCCCGTTGCAGCCGCTGCACGAATTGCGGGGTCAGGGCTATCTCGGGCAGTAACACCAGCGCCTGCTTGCCGGTTTCGATAACGCGGCGTACCAGCTGTATATACACCTCGGTCTTGCCGCTGCCGGTAACACCGTTCAGCAGGAAACAGTTATAGCTGTCCAGTGACTGGCGGATTGCCTGTATCGCCTCGAGTTGATCCTTGCTCGGCGTGATCGCGTCCGGCATTTCGTTGTTTGCCACGCACGGTGGCGTCACCCGGGTTTCCGCGCGAACCAGCCCCTTGTCCGCCAGGGCCCTGAGGGCGGGCAGTGAAAAAGTCTCTTGCCGTTTCAGCATGGCATCGGACAGGCCATCCGGTGCGTCCTGCAGGCAGCCCAGCAGCGCCTGCTGCCTGGGAGATCGCTCAAGTTGTTCCTGCGATATGCGCGCGCCCTCGCTCGTGACACACCAGAACCTCTCGCCCGCCAGCGTGTCCGCCCTACCCTGCCGCAGAATGGCCGGCAGGCTGTTGATGATCACCTCGCCGGCCGGATGTTGATAATAATCGCTACTCCAGCGCAGGAAGGACAGGTGGAGATCATCGACAAGCGGTGCCTTGTCGATGATCTCGATA
>JBFGPT010000390.1:0-1946 GCA_041564575.1 Gammaproteobacteria bacterium
GGGTGGCGTCGGCAAAACCAGTGTTTCCATCAACCTGGCCCTGGCCCTGGCACAAACAGGGCAGGCCGTGACCCTGCTGGATGCTGACCTTGGTCTGGCGAACATCGATGTCCTGTTAAACCTGCGGCCGTTGCGGAATCTTTCGCACGTGATACAGGGCGAGTGTGAACTGGCCGATATCACTATTCCGGGGCCGCTGGGTATTCGTATTGTCCCCGCCGCGTCCGGCGTGAAAATGATGTCGCAGCTCTCTGTCCGGCAACAGGCCGCCCTGATCCATGCCTTCGACGACCTGGAGCAGAGTACGGATACATTGATCATCGACACCTCGGCGGGTCTGAATGACGGCGTAATCAATTTTTGTACCGCGGCCCACGAGGTCCTGCTGGTTGTCTGTAATGAACCGGCTTCCGTGGCCGATGCCTACGCCATGATCAAGGTACTGAGGAAAGACCACCAGGTTCACCGTTTCCGCGTGCTGGTCAACATGGCGCGGAACGCGGCCGAGGGCCGCGAACTGTTTGAACGGCTGACCACGGTTACAGGGCGATATCTGGACGTTATCCTGCATTACTGCGGGGCTGTGCCCCACGATCCCCTGGTGCACAAGGCGGTGCGGTCACAGCAGGCCCTGTTGTGCGCCTACCCGTCGTCACCGGCTGCCCTGGCGTTCAAGGATCTGGCGATCAGGGCCGATAAATGGACAGTGCCGGATCGGTCCAGTGGCCGGCTGGAGTTTTTTGCCGGCCGGATGGCAGGATTGCAGCCGGCAGCGGTGGGCAGGATCTTGCCATGAGCGAACTCGCGGTCTACCTGGAAACCGCCAGGGGGAATAATGTTGTCGATCAGAATGCCCTGGTCGAAAAACACGCCTCCCTGGTCAAGCGTATTGCCTACCACCTCATGGGCAGACTGCCGTCCAGTGTGCAGGTTGAGGATTTGATACAGGCCGGAATGATTGGATTGCTGGAAGCTGCCAGAAATTATGACTCGACCCAGGGGGCAAGTTTTGAAACGTATGCGGGAATCCGGATACGCGGATCGATGCTGGATGAAATCCGCAAAGGCGACTGGGCCCCGCGGTCCCTGCATCGCAAGGTCAGGGAGATAGCCCAGGCCGTGCATGAGATCGAGGGAGAAACCGGACGGGATGCCCGTGACAGTGAGGTCGCCGCTCGCCTGAACATGAGCCTGGATGAGTATCACCACGTGCTGAAGGATGCGAGTAATCACCAGATCATGAGCATCGAGGATCTGCCGAGCAAGGAAAATGCCATGGCGGAAGGTCTGTCAGAGCCTATCGCGGGACCGCTGGAAAACCTGCAAAACGATAATCTCAGGGAGGTCCTGGTCAAGGCAATCTCCAGCTTGCCGGAAAGGGAAAGGCTGGTGATGTCGCTGTACTACAACGAGGAACTGAATTTGCGTGAGACGGGTGAAGTGCTGGGTGTCAGTGAATCCCGTGTCTGTCAGATTCACGCCCAGGCCTTGATCCGGTTACGTTCAAGGATATCCACCATGATGGATATCGATGATGAATTCTGATCTGAAATACACGATTGGAGAATAATGTATGAAGGAGACATCCCGTGGATAAAAATATGAAGATTCTGATTGTTGATGACTTCTCGACCATGAGAAGGATCATCAAGAATCTGCTCAGGGACCTGGGATATGGCAATACCGAGGAGGCCGATGACGGTCTGACGGCCCTGCCAATGTTACAAAACACCAGGTTTGATTTCGTGATAACCGACTGGAATATGCCGGGCATGCAGGGCATAGATCTGCTGAAGGCGATCCGCAGCGATGAAAAGCTGGCCGGACTGCCGGTATTGATGGTGACCGCGGAGTCAAAGCGCGATCAAATCATCGCGGCCGCCGAGGCGGGCGTTAATGGTTATATCGTCAAACCTTTCACCGCCGTTACCTTGAGAGAAAAGATA
>JBFGPT010000391.1:0-1926 GCA_041564575.1 Gammaproteobacteria bacterium
CTCCGACGTTGCGCGCCAGCGCGCCGATATCGGAATTCGACTGAGAACCGTCCCACTCGACGTAATCATGCTGCGGCGTGTCCCACAGGTACGGGTAACTGGTCGGTGCATCGGGTTCGTTGAAATTGTTGTCCACGCCGGCCAGCGACAGGCCCTTGTTCAGGATGGCGCCAAAGGCATCCAGCCGCGCATATCCATAGGGCACCGAGGTTTTATTCGCGCGGTTGTTGCGTTGCCGGTTCGTATATTCAGCTTCCAGGCGCGAGCGCAGCGCCTGCACGACCATGGCGTCCGGCTCCGCGCCCAGCATCCGCTCGGCAAAACGACTGAATTTGCCCTTATCCACCAGCGTTGCGTGCATGGATCGCTCAAGTTCAACCAGGAACTTCTGTAAATCGAGCATGGCCTGGCCGCCGTCAATGCGCATATACTGGTTCTTGTACCTGATCTGCTGGGTATGACAGGCCGCGCAGGTCAGACCGAGCGCGTCGTCATTACGGGAAAAGCCTACAGGCAGACCATCCGGATTTAATTTCGAGGTACTGGCCGGCAACAGACCGAACCCGAGCAGGTACAGGGGATCACGGAACAGCATGTCCCTGTCCGGCTGCTCGAGGTTGAGAAAGATATCGTAGGACATGAGCCGGGAGCCCTGGTCGGTAAAGTAAAACCACTCACGATCTGACTCGCTCCAGTTCTGTTCCAGGTATACCAGCTTGTCCATTTGCAACGCATCAGGATCCTGAACGTCCGAGACCGCGGCGGCCTGCTGTGCAATCAATAACGCCAGCACGCAGGCAATCAGGTTAAATAAAGGCATAGACACACCCCGTGGCAGCCAGTCGCTGCGATTATTGGTTATTCCGGTTATTCCAGCTATGTCTGTATACATTGACCGGCGAACGGTCCCTGAATTCCGTCATATAGATGCTAATCGCGGATCAACAACGCGTTCAGCAGGTTGTCCTGGAAGCTGATGTTGCCGGTCAGGCTATTATGCTCCTCGCATAGCAGCACACCGTAATCGATCGGAAAATAGGAATACTGGTGCCGCGGTACCGATGGATCCAGAACGTTGCGGCCCAGCAACGAGGCCTTGGTCACGGAGCGATCGCCGGGCTCCAGCAGGATCTTTTCGTAATCCATGCCCGCGACGGGCTGTGTGATCTCGTCCGGGTACATCCTGATCACGGATTCGCCACCGACCTCCTCGACGATAATTCGCGCCGGTGTCAGGTGACAATCGCCGCCAAAGACGATCAAGGTCGGGTGTGGTTCCGGCAACGGTACGGTCAGCGACCACACGAAACGCCTGGCCCGCTCGATATACCTGGCAAAGAATTTCTCCAGCTTTTCCAGGTACGCTTCACCTTGCGCAGCGTTCTCGAAACGTTTCAAGACCCGCTGCCTGACGACGGGGTCGAAGATCGCCCATTGAAAGCGCCGCCAGGTGTCGGCATCGAAGAGGTCACGATCCAGCGGTTTGCCCGTGGCCGTGACGATCCAGTTATTCAATGGATGTGGCAACAACTGGTAGAGACTGGGCATGGTCACCAGGGTTTCGGTATTGATGCGTTTGAAACCGAGTTCGATACCGTCGATGAAGGCATTCAGCATCTCTACCGAGCCCAGGCTCGGAGTGCCGAGCAGTATCACACGCCGCACGCGCTCACCGCCATACAGGTTGACCGGGAATTCATTTCCGTCTGTGACATCCACGCGCCCGTAACGGATGAAATAACGGGCAATCAAGCCGCCCATGCTGTGGGCGATGAGATCGACCTTCAGGTCAGGATTACCATAATCCTCCCGGATCTGATCGACCAGGTCCGCCAGTTGCGCCGCACTCCTGACGTTGTCCTGGCGCCAATCATACAGGAATACATAGTAATGCTTGTCAGCGGGATTGATCTTTTGCCCGGGCAC
>JBFGPT010000392.1:0-1922 GCA_041564575.1 Gammaproteobacteria bacterium
CGCTGAAATTATTGTGCAAACCGCGCAGAAACTCGAACAGATGCGATCAGCCCGGTTGCAGCAGGCACCACAGGAGAATCAATCATGAACAACATGTTTATTACCACAAATCTCTGTAATCTTCTGTTGCTGGCAAGCCTGGTTTTCAGTATTCCGGCATCTGCTCGCGGAAATGCGGAAACAGGGGACCCCTACAAGCATCTCAGCAACGGCAACCGTCAGATAGCCGACGCGCTTTACAGTGCACAGACGTACATAAACCCGGACTATCAAACGGTCACGTCCAATCCACACTGGTCCCGTTCGGAAATCGCGGTATCGCATTTGCAGACGAACAGCTGGGGCAGTGTTTTTCGTAAAATGAAAGATCTCGGATTACTCGTCGAAGCAACGCTTGGCGAGGTACTGAACCGGCATCACAAGGGAATATCAGGCAGCGGAATCCGACAGACAGCCAGCGGGGACCGTTCAAAAGCGGATATTGTCATCACCACCGCCTCGGGTGAATATATCGTGGTCGGCCGGCGTATCGACAATAGACCGAATCCTGTCATGAACGATTTATTCTGATCCGTATCCGGCGCCGGGCGCATCAGAACCGGACCTGTTGAGCGTGGCCCCGCCGTTTACCGCTTTCTGGCGGGCTGCCGAACCATGTCGAACAGCAGTAAACGACCATGTAACATCGTGCTTCTATACAGGCCACAACGGACGATTAACACGGTATACTGGGGCAAAACAACAGAAATACTCCAGGCCATGCAAGCCCCGAACGGAACAGAAATCAGCATCGCAGCACTTTGCAAGTCGTTTGATGAAAACGCGGTGCTCACCGGTATCGATCTCGAAATACGCACCGGTGAAATCGTTGCCATCGTCGGTGGCTCGGGATGCGGCAAGACCGTATTGTTGAACACAATCCTGGGACAATATCCGTCAGATACAGGCACCATCCGTGTACTTGACAGGGACCAAACGCCTCCGGTTCTGAGATCCCTTGCCGATTTTGATGAACTCGAAATCGATAATATTCACAAGCACTGGGGCGTGGTGTTCCAGAAAAACGCCCTGTTTTCTGGCTCCGTATATTTCAATATCGCCCTCTGGCTGCGCGAGATAAAGCTCATGCCGGATAAAAAGATCCTGCCGATTGCAAAACGATCCCTGGAAGCCGTCGAATTGCCGGTTACGGATGAATTCCTCGAGTTAAGCATCAATGACCTGTCCGGCGGTATGGCCAAACGCCTGGCCATTGCCCGGGCAATTTCCATGGACCCCTACGTTTATTTCTACGACGAACCGACAACCGGCCTGGACCCGGCCAGTTCAGCCAATATCCATGACCTGATCTATTCGATCCATCACACGCCGCAGAAAGACGGGACAGCCAGGACGACACTGATCATCACGCACGACAAGGATCTGCTGAACCGATTACGGCCGAGAACGATCATGCTGCACAAGGGTAAGGTTTATTTTGACGGGCCATTTGCTGAATTCGAGGCATCCGACACCGATGTCATTCGCCCCTACTTCAAACTGATGCCGGTATTGCAACAACGCTACGGGCTGACGACGGAAATTATCCAGGACATCCAGAAACGCAAGGGACTCGTCGCAGAATAGTTGCTCCCGGTACAGTGGGTATCCGGTGTGAGCGGGAAACCAGTTACAACCTGAGTGGGAGTAAAGAGGGTGATCCATCCGTGGATCAGGCACCTGGATCAGTGAGTGATCAGGGCCTTCATGGATTTAGCCTCATCAATCCAGCCACTGATGGCGGATTCGCATGGTACTGCTCCCCTGCTTGTGTCAGGATTAAACTGGTTCTAATGGCGGCGGAACCATAAGCGCTTTTGACGTGTAATGGAATCCTGAACATTCACCCGGCACTCTGTACTTTTAAGAATAATATTATTATA
>JBFGPT010000393.1:0-1909 GCA_041564575.1 Gammaproteobacteria bacterium
CCCGGGCCGCCTCGCAACCTTCCGCTATGATACCACGAACCGTCTCGCGGTCCTCCTGATATTCCTTCGCACGCTCGCGGATGGGCGCCTGTTCTTTCAGCACGGCGTCAATGACGGGCTGCTTGCATTCCAGGCAGCCGATGCCAGCTGAACGGCAGCCCTGCTGAACCCAGTCCTTCACCGCGTCATCCGAATAGACCTCGTGCAGACTCCACACCGGGCATTTTTCCGGTTCGCCCGGGTCCTCGCGCCGCACCCGGGCCGGATCGGTCGGCATGGTCTTGAGTTTCTGCTCGACGTTGGCGGGATTTTCCCGCAGGGAAATCGTATTGCCGTAGGATTTAGACATTTTCTGACCATCCAGGCCCGGCATCTTCGAGGCCGGCGTTAGCAGGGCCTGCGGTTCGGGAAAGATGATCTTGCCGCCGCCTTCCAGGTAGCCAAACAGGCGCTCCTTGTCGCCGACGCTGATGTTTTGCTGCGATTCCAGCAGCGCCTGCGCCTTTTCCAGTGCCATGCTGTCACCCTGCTCCTGATAAGCCATGCGAAGATCATGGTAAAGACGGTTGTTTTTCTTGCCCATTTTTTTCGCGGCCTTCTCCGCCTTGTCCTCGAAACCGGGCTCACGCCCGTACAGGTAGTTGAAGCGGCGGGCAATCTCGCGGGACAGTTCGACGTGAGCGACCTGGTCTTCCCCCACCGGCACGAAGCCGGCCTTGTACATGATGATATCGGCGGTCTGCAACAGGGGATAACCAAGGAAACCGTAGGTCGTCAGGTCCTTGTTCGACAGTTTTTCCTGCTGGTCCTTGTAGCTGGGCACACGTTCGAGCCAGCTGAGCGGCGTACACATGGACAGTAACAGGTACAGTTCGGCGTGTTCCGGTATGCGCGACTGGATGAACAGCCGGGCTGACCCCGGGTTGATACCGGCGGCCAGCCAGTCGATCACCATATCCCAGACATGCTCGGGAATGATCTGCGGGTTTTCGTACTCCGTGGTCAGGGCATGCCAATCGGCCACGAAGAAAAAACATTCGTATTCGTTTTGTAATTGCAGCCAGTTCTTCAGAACCCCGTGGTAGTGCCCCAGGTGTAACTGGCCAGTGGGCCGCATTCCGGACAGGACGCGCTGGTTTCCACTTGACGACAATCAAACTCCCCCGATAAATATTTCGCCCTAGTATACAGATTTTCCTCAACTCAAACTGACTTTCCCCTTTCCCTGACGCACCAGGACAGCCTCACTCGACATCAGGTCGATCACTGTGGTCATTTCATAGCCGCCTGCACCACCATCGATCACAAGGTCGACCATGAACTGTAATCTTTCATAAATCTCCTGCGGGTCGGTAAGTGGCATATTCTCGCCGGGCAGGATCAGGCTGGTGCTGAGCACCGGCTCGCCGAGTTGTGTCAGCAACTCATTGGCAATCGGGTTGTCCGGCACCCTGAGACCGATGGTCTTGCGCCGGCTTTGCTGCAGACGCCTGGGGACTTCCCGCGTGGCGGGCAGCAGGAAGGTATACGGACCCGGTGTCAGCGACTTGACCAGGCGATAGGCCTGGTTGCTGACCTTCGCGTAGGTGCCGATATCGCTGAGGTCCCGGCACACCAGGGTCATGAATCGATGCCGGTCCTGGCTGCGTATGCGTTGCAGGCGATCCTGCGCCTCGCGGTCGCCGATGCGACAGGCCAGTGCATAACATGAGTCGGTCGGATAGACGATAACGCCACGGTCAACGAGGACCTCGACGGCCCGGGCGATGAGGCGCGGCTGCGGGCTCTCGGGATGAATGCGCATGTAGCCGTTCATCTGTTACAGCCCCGGGTTTTCCGTTATGATGAAACAACTTTTCAATCAATCACCTGTATGAAATTCCTGTTTGATTTCTTCCCGCTGATCGCC
>JBFGPT010000394.1:0-1908 GCA_041564575.1 Gammaproteobacteria bacterium
ACCAGGCCGGTGGCGAACTGGTCCAGGTTGGTCTTGCCGAGCGGAATGGCGCCGGCATCGATCAGTCGCTGCACCACGGGGGCGGAGTCCACGGGTGTGTAACTGAAGGCGGGACAGGCGGCCGTGGTCGGCACATCGGCGAGATCGATATTGTCCTTGATGGCAAACGGTACGCCATACAGGGGCAATGTCTCCGGGTCGGTATTTTCCAGGTGATCGAGATAGCCGGCCAGTTGCGTCTCGTCAAGAACCTCGATCCAGCAATGATAGTCCTGTTGATCGGCGATATTGTCCAGCAGGGATCGGATCAGTTGCCGCGGCGTGATGCTGCCATTCCGATAGTGTTCCCGCAGGCGGGACAGTCTCAAGGAGTCTTCATATCTCTGCATGTTCAATTGGCCGGATGTTCGCTTTTCTTGCCGGAGAACATCATTTCCCCCTCCTGCCGCCAGCGTTGCCGTTCCGCGTTAAACGCCGCCTTTTGCTGTTGCCGGAAATCCGCGATGGACGTCGCGTTGCGGACCAGGAATTGATGATAGTCCGCCAGCCTGAATTCTGTTTGTTCGATCTTCAGACGAAACCTGCCCGCGGCAAAGCGTTCGCGTATGTCCAGCAGTTCCTGTTCACTGACCGGATAAAACCGTATTTGATCAAAGAATCGCAGCAGCCACGGTTTCCCTGGTTCAAATTCGGGCGATACGATGCCACGATGATTCCACATCTGCAAAGTACGGCCGATGAACTGGTAACCGCCCGGCCCTTCCATGCCGTAGATACACAGATAGGCCCCGCCAATACCCACAGCATTTTCCGGTGTCCAGGTTCGCGCGGGATTGTACTTGGTCGTGACCAGCCGATGCCTGGGATCCAGCGGTGTCGCCACGGGCGCGCCCAGGTAGACATCGCCCAGACCCATAACCAGGTAACTGGCGTCGAAAACAATCGCCTGTACCTCGTCACTACTCGCCAGACCATTCACCCGCCGGATGAACTCGATGTTGCTGGGACACCAGGGGGCATCCTGACGCACCGATTGCATATAGATGTCGATCGCCTTGCGCGTGGACGGATCATCCCAGGACAGCGGCAGATGCACGACACGCGAGGCAACCTGCATCTCATCCACCGCGGGCAGTTCCGTCTCCGCATGGCCCAGATGTTCCATCAACCGTTCCGTCGGCAACACCAGGCTGTCGTAGTGCACCTGGAGAGAACGTATCCCCGGCGTCAGATCGATGATGCCGGGGATGCGGGAGCGCTGGATCCATTGCATCAGGGCATGGACGCGAAAACGCAAATCCAGGTCGAGCACCATCGGCCCGTACTCGATCAGCAGATGATCCTCGCCGGCATGCCGGTAACAGACCTCTGGCGCGGTCTCCGTCACCTGCCCCCGTGCGATGATCGCGGGCGAACTGACGTCGGCCTTGACCGATATCGGCCGTGCCGGTAACAGGGTTTCGATCTCCTCCTGTTGCTCGCGGTATAACTGTTCGGCGGTGCCGGGACTGACCGGGATAAAGCGTAGGGTATTGCCGGGTTTTAACTGGCCGATCTTCCACAGTTCCGCCCGTATGATGGTCGCCGGACAGACAAATCCGCCGAGGCTGGGGCCGTCCGGCCCGAGTATCACCGGCATATCGCCGGTGTAATCGATACTGCCGACCGCATAGGCATTATCGTGGATGTTCGAGGGATGCAGGCCGGCTTCGCCGCCGTCTTCGCGCGCCCATTGCGGTTTTGGCCCGATCAGGCGCACCCCGGTACGATCGGAGTTGTAATGCACCTCCCAGTTACAGTTAAAGAACACCTCGATATCTTCCGTGGTAAAAAAATCCGGCGCGCCGTGCGGACCGTACATGACCAGGATCTCCCAGTGATCCCGGTATTGCGAGATCAGGCTGTAGT
>JBFGPT010000395.1:0-1903 GCA_041564575.1 Gammaproteobacteria bacterium
CGGTTTCCTGATTGATCCGCTGTCGGTCAGCATGATGGCCGTTGTGAGTTTTGTCTCGCTGATGATCCATGTCTATACCATCGGCTACATGCATGATGATCCGGGTTATACGCGCTTTTTCAGTTATATCTCCCTGTTCACCTTCGCCATGTTGATGCTGGTGATGTCGAACAACTTCATGCAACTGTTTTTCGGCTGGGAGGCGGTCGGCGTAGTGTCTTACCTGTTGATCGGATTCTGGTTCCAGCGCGAGTCGGCGATCTTCGCCAATCTCAAGGCCTTTCTGGTAAACCGGGTCGGCGATTTCGGCTTCCTGCTCGGCATTGCGGCCGTGCTCATGTATTTCAATACACTGGACTACCAGCAGGTGTTCGAACTTGCACCGCAACTTGCCGAGACCCGGGTCACCCTGCTGGGCACGGAGGTCTGGTCGCTGATGAGTTTCATCTGCATCTGCCTGTTCATCGGCGCCATGGGTAAATCGGCACAGGTCCCCCTGCATGTCTGGCTGCCGGACTCCATGGAAGGCCCGACGCCGATATCCGCCCTGATCCACGCCGCTACCATGGTGACGGCCGGCATATTCATGGTCGCGCGCATGTCACCCCTGTTCGAGTATTCCGAAACCGCGCTGAATTTCGTCATGTTCATCGGTGCGATCACAGCCTTGTTCATGGGCCTGTTGGGACTGGTGCAAAACGACATCAAGCGTGTGATCGCCTACTCGACGCTGTCGCAACTGGGGTATATGACCGTTGCCCTGGGCGCCTCGGCCTACGCCGCCGCCATCTTCCACCTGGTGACGCATGCGTTTTTCAAGGCATTGCTGTTCCTGGCCGCAGGTTCCGTGATCATCGGCATGCATCACGAACAGGACATGCGCAAGATGGGCGGTTTGTACCGCTACATGCCCATCACCTGGGCCTGTTGTTTTCTGGGAACGCTGGCCCTCATTGGATTTCCCGGGACTTCCGGCTTTTTTTCCAAGGACATGATCATCGAAGCGGTACATCTGTCAAAGTTGCCCGCCTCCGGTCTTGCCTACTGGTCGCTGGTGATCGGTGTCTGCATCACCGCACTGTACAGTTTCCGGCTGTTTTTCCTGACCTTTCACGGCAAGGAGCGCATGGACCGCGACACCTGGGAGCATATTCATGAATCACCCCTGGTCGTCACGCTGCCGCTGTGCGTGCTTGCGGTGCCCTCGATCATTATCGGCCTGTTCCTTGTCGGGCCAATGCTGTTCCAGGGATATTTCGCGGACAGCATCTTCGTGCTGGAGAAACACGCGGTGCTGGCCTCACTTGGCGCGGACTACCATGGCCCGTTCGCGCTGATTTTGCACGCCTTTACCCATCCACTCATCCTGGCTTGCATGACCACGGGTATCGTGATCGCCTGGTTTGCGTATATCTACCAGCCGGCGCTGCCGGCGAGGCTTGCGAAACTGTTCAAATGGCCGTACCAGGTGCTGGTCAATAAATATGGTTTCGATGCCTTCAACCAGGCGGTCTTCGCCGGAGGTGCGCGGCGTCTCGGCCGTCTGCTGTGGCAAATCGGTGATGTCCGCCTGATAGACGGCCTGATCGTCAATGGTTCGGCACTCGGTGTGCGCTGGTTCGCCGGTGTCGTCCGGCATATCCAGACCGGCTACCTGTACCATTATGCATTTGCCATGATCATCGGCCTGCTGCTTTTACTGGCCCTGTTTGTCCATGGTGTCGGAGGTCGCTTGTAGATGGCAAGCAATGGATTGCCTTTCCTGAGCCTGCTGGTCTGGACGCCGGTGCTGGGCGGTATCTGGGTATTGTTCGCGGGCGACCGGCAGGCCGGCACGGCGCGCTACCTGGCTTTCTTTGTCGCCTTCCTGACGTTTCTGCTGTCGGCCATACTGTATACGCAA
>JBFGPT010000396.1:0-1858 GCA_041564575.1 Gammaproteobacteria bacterium
ACTTGACCGTGCCGGCCGTTTGTATGGCCCCGCCATAGAGCAGCAACTGCTCGGTAACGGTGGTCTTGCCGGCATCCGGATGCGAAATGATTGCGAACGTGCGCCGTCGTGAAATTTCCTTGGACAGGGACACGGTCAAACCTGGCCGTGCAACGCCGGGGCCGCGGTTTCCAGTACGACCAGCGCAATGGCATTATCACGCTCGTCACTGATAGTGAGATGGACGGCATTGATACCGTGGGTCTGCAGTAGCGTCAGGGCGCGGTCCTTGCAAATCATCTCGGGTTTACCGCTGCCGTCATTGCTGATCTGCAGGTGTCTGAGGCTGAGTTGTTGACTGAAACCGGTACCCAGCGCCTTCGCCATGGCCTCCTTGGCCGCGAAACGTTTTGCAAGGAAACTGGCGGGCCTGGCCGCAGCGCGAAATTCATCGAATTCCTCTTCTGTCAGCAATCTTTGCGCGAGGCGATCACCGTGCCGGTCCAGGCTGGAGGCCATGCGCCTGATATCAACGAGGTCAATACCGATACCGAAGATCATGGTCTTGCCTCCAGCATCAGGCGTTTCATTTCACTGACCGCCGGACCCAGTCCCGAAAAGACCGCCCTGGCGACAATCGCATGACCGATATTCAACTCGGATATCCCCGGGATCGCGCCGATCGCGCCGACGTTTTCATAATGCAGGCCATGTCCGGCATTCACCTGCAGTCCGGCTTCCAGTCCGGCGGCAACACCGCTGCGAATGCGATCGAGTTCGGCGGCCGTCTCGTCGACATTGCGGGCGTTTGCATAATGTCCGGTATGTATCTCTATCATGTTCGCCCCCGCCTGTAACGCGGCTTCGATTTGCGCGGCGTCGGCATCTATAAACAAGGACACGCGTATACCTGAATCCTCGAGCTTTTTACAGGCAGCGCGGATATGCCGCAACGATGAGCATACATCGAGTCCGCCCTCGGTAGTCAGTTCCTCGCGTTTTTCCGGCACGATGCAGCAGTAATCCGGTTTAACTTTCATGGCAAAGTTACACATTTCAGTTGTCGCCGCCATTTCGAGGTTCAACGGGGTGGCGGGGAGTTGCCTCACTGCGATCACATCGCGGTCCTGGATATGCCGGCGGTCCTCCCTGAGATGCATGGTGATCGAATCGGCGCCGGCGCTCATTGCCAGTTGCGCGGCCTGCACGGGGTCGGGATAGTCCACGCCCCTGGTCTGACGCAGCGTCGCAACGTGGTCGATATTTACCCCCAGCAGCATGTTTCGTTACTCGCAATTTGGACGGTCGATTTTTAAAACCGGAGATTCTATCCCTTAATCCAGGCCGGGTATAGCGTGCGACAGGCTAGCGAAAGCCGAGGTACCTGCGGTACAGGTCCCGGCTGGCCAGGGGCCGGGGACCGATCATGCTGGACAGGATGCCACGCATGAGTTTCCTGGCTTCGGCCAGGGCGGCCGGCGAATTGAAAGACTCATTTTTCAGTGATGACAACGTGTAACCATGTATTGCAATTGAATTTCCGCGATCCCGGCCATTTGTGGCCAGGCTGGGACCGTATTCAATGCGGTAATGGTAGACGCGATCTTCGTCGACCGGTTCCAGGCTGCTGATATCATGATCCAGGACCAGGCCGAATCCGACCGATTCCAGCAAGCGTTTTTCAAAAATCCGCAGGGTTGCCTGCTCGTCCCTGCCGGCACTGAGAGACGCAAGCGCGGACTCATAGGCATTGAACAGGTCCGCGTGTGATTCATGCCGGTGTAACAGCCGCATGACAAGTTCATTGAGATAAAAGCCCAGGATCAGGCGGCGGCCCGACATTGGATAGTTGACGCTCCCGCTCTCGATCTTGTTGACG
>JBFGPT010000397.1:0-1847 GCA_041564575.1 Gammaproteobacteria bacterium
ATGAATCTCGAAGATTTCAGGGTGTCCCTCCATCGACGGCGCTGCCGGGTGGGCATGAAGATCGCCAAACATGCGGCCGATTTCGATATGGCGTTGGGGTGGAATTTCTTCTTGTTGCTTGAAAAACAGAACCTGGTGATCGTGAAACGCCTGCCGAATTTCCTGGAACTGTTCGACCGATACGCCATCCGCGACACTGACCCCGCGAACTTCAGCACCCAGGTTAGGTGCGAAAGGGCGCACGTCAATGTGTGAATAGTTCCCGACAGGTTTCGGCATGGCTGGCGAACAATGGTAGCCGAAAATACCAAGGACGGCAGAAGCCCTCAATATCATGCGTAGCCGTTTTGATGATACGACCGCTTTTCCTGTCCTCAGGCGGGATCAGAAAATTGATTTGGCGTAGACTTGTCATGCTCCCCGGTAGCAACGGGTAGTTTTTCGAATCCAACCCGGCAATAGGGTACCGCGCAATGATGGCAAACAAGGCCGTAAGGTATGGACTGGTGATGGCGCTGTTGGCACTCGTGCCGAACCACCCGGCCGTGGCCCAGGAACCGATCATCATCGGCAGTCCGTTGTCCATCGGCTACCTGTACGGCTGGGATGCGGAACGCGGCATCCGGCTGGCGGTAGAAGAGATCAATGCGGCCGGCGGCGTCCGGGTGGGAGAGCAGCGGCGCCCGTTCCAGGTGGAGGTCATCGACACTCGTGATCTGGAACCCGGCGTGCCGGTCAGCGACGCCCTGCTCGCGGTGGAAAAACTGATCCTGGACAAGCAGGCGGATTTCATCATTGGCGGGCCGGTGCGCTCCGAGGCGGCCCTGGCCGCGATGTCCCTGCTAAGCCGATACAAGAAAGTCTCGATCGTCACCACCGGCGTCCTCACGCCGCGCTATCACAATCTCGTAAAGGAGCAGTATGACAAGTACAAGTACTGTTTCCGCATCCACGGCGACGCTCTGTCGCTGGTGGACGAGATATTCGAGAATTTCAGCGCGCTTCGATCCCGCTACGGTTTTGACAAGCTGTTCATCATTGCCCAGGACGTGTCGCATGCCCGGGACGCGGCGCGACTGATGGAGCGACTGGCCGGTGAACGCGGCTGGGACGTGACCGGAGTCGAGATCTACCCGACCGGGACCGCGGACTTTTCCATGGGCCTGCTGAAGGCCAGGCGTACCGAGGCGCAGATCATCAACATCTGGATGGACATGCCGGAGAGCGCCATCCTGCTGCGGCAATGGTACGAGATGAAAATCCGGGCGCTGCCGTTCGGTTCCACGCTGGCGGCTGCCGAACAGCCCGGGTTCTGGTCCGCCACGGACGGCAAGGGGGAATATACGCTCAGTAATGTCGTCAATGCCGGCAATGCACCCTCCGAGGCGACGCCCTGGACCATGCGCTTCTATAACGCCTACCACGAGCGCTGGGGTGTGGAGCCCGAAGGCCTTGGCACCTCCAGCAGTTACATGGCGGTGTATGTCCTGAAGGATGCCATCGAGCGTGCCGGCAATCTGGACGCGGACGCGGTGGTCGCGGCGATGGAGAACACCGACATGATGGGGGTCTATGGCCGCCTGCGTTTCGACCCGAGGAGTCATCAGGTAATCCGCGCCGATAACCCCGAGGACGGCGCCGTCGGCAGCATACTGCAGTGGCAGGACGGCAAGCGGGTGGTGGTGTATCCCGCCAGCATCGCCACCGGCTCCATCCGGTTGCCGCCGTGGATGGAATAGGCCGGTAATCCCGGCGCGCTGCACATCCTGACAGCGTCTGCCAGCATGGAAATACTGATCTACGGCACCATCAACAGTATCACGCTGGCCTTGTACGCCCTGGGCTTC
>JBFGPT010000398.1:0-1846 GCA_041564575.1 Gammaproteobacteria bacterium
CAGTAAACGGCATTGTTCTGGCATCGAGGTGATCCCCGGGTCAATGCCTGAATGCCGGGCGCAGTATGACAGTTGCGGGAAAATCGCATTTTGCGGCATTGCAATATATCTTCTCCGTGACTAGACTGATACTTTCTATCACTACGGGATGAATCAAGTCCTTGGCCAAGCTGGAAAATCACACCTATGACGAGATCGAAATCGGTCAATCGGCCTCGCTGACGCGCACCTTGCAAACACGGGATATCGAACTCTTTGCCGCCGTATCCGGGGATCTGAATCCCACCCACATCGATCGCGCCTACTCCCTGGAATCCGGCAGCCGCCAGACCGGTCACAGCCTCTGGGGCACCACACTCGTTTCCAGCCTGCTGGGCAATGCCCTGCCCGGGCCGGGTACGGTGTACCGGTCGCAGTCGATCAACTTTCAGCAACCGCCCGAACTGGGTGATGCAGTGACGATCAGCGTGACCGTCAAGGCGAAAGACCCTGTCGATCATGTCATAACCCTGGAATGCCGTGCCGACAACCAGAAAGGTGAACGACTGTTCGACGGCATCGCGGAAGTCTACGCGCCGATGGAGAAAATTACCCGGGAGTCGGTGCACCTGCCCCGGGTGACTTTGAAACACGAGGACAGTTTCGGTGAACTTACCGCCCGCGCGGCACAGCTGGAACCGGTGACAACGGCGGTGGTGCATCCTTGCGAAGCAACGTCGCTGGAGGGACCGGTACGGGCGGCAGAAGAAAAACTCATCACGCCGCTGCTGGTGGGCCCGGAGGATCGCATCCGCGCCACCGCCGACGCAGCGGGGCTCGATATTTCCGGGTTGCGCATCATTGATACCGCGCACAGTCATGAATCCGCGGTTCAGGCCGTGGCCCTGGTGCAATCCGGCGAGGCCGAAATCCTGATGAAAGGCAGCCTGCATACCGATGAACTCATGTCCGTGGTGCTGTCATCGAAAAGCGGTTTGCGCACGGAGCGACGCGTCAGCCACGCCATGGTCATGGACATTCCGGCTTATCACGGCTTGCTCATCGTCACCGATGCGGCCATCAACATTGCGCCCGATCTGGAAGCCAAGCAGGATATCTGCCAGAACGCCATCGACCTGGCCATTTCCCTGGGTATTGAAGTACCGAAAGTGGCCATACTCTCCGCGGTGGAAACGGTGACCCAGAAAATTCCCTCCACGATCGAGGCCGCCGCCCTGTGCAAGATGGCGGAGCGCGGCCAGATTACGGGAGGCGTGCTGGACGGCCCGCTGGCCATGGATAACGCCATCAGTGCCGAAGCCGCGGCCACCAAGGGCATCGTTTCCGCCGTGGCCGGCGATGCCGACATACTGCTGGCACCGGATCTCGAGGCCGGCAACATTCTGATCAAACAGCTGACGTTTCTCGCCCACGCTGACGCTGCCGGCGTTGTACTCGGCGCCCGTGTGCCCATCGTGCTGACCAGCCGATCCGACAGTGTACGCACGCGGCAGGCTTCTTGCGCCGTGGCGAAACTGCTCGCGCATGCACGCCGCCAACCCGCTGCAAAAAACCGAGCAAGACCTTGACCAGCGCCATACTCGTTCTCAATTCCGGCTCATCCAGCCTCAAGTTCGCGGTTTACGAATCATCCGTCGAATTGCGCCCGATTCTGGGCGGTCAGGTGGAGGGTATCGGCACGGCGCCGCGATTCCAGGTCCGCGATGCCGGGGACACGGTACTGGTGAGCGAGGCATGGTCCCCGCTGACCACGGAGGCCGGTCACCGGCGCGCCCTGCGAAATTTTCTGGAGTGGCTGGGGCGCGAATACGCCGATATTCACCTGGTGGCTGCAGGCCACCGCATC
>JBFGPT010000399.1:0-1834 GCA_041564575.1 Gammaproteobacteria bacterium
CCTCGATCTCCTGCATCCTGCGCCGCACATCCTCGGTCAGTTCATAGAGCCGGGCATTGGAAATATCACCGAACAGGGTCAGGGTAATGACGGGGAAACGGGTGCGGATACGGTTCAGTTCCGGTTCCTCGGCGTTGTCCGGCAGATCATCGATACTGTCGAGTATGGTGCGCGCATCGCGCATGAAATCATCGACATTGGATCCGGGCTTGAGCTTGATGAAGATACTCGACAGGCTCTCGCGACTGATTGAAGAAATATAGTCGATGTCCTGGCTGTCTTCGAACTCTTCTTCCAGCGGCAGGGTAACCTGTTGTTCCACCTCGGCCGGCGAGGCGCCGTCGAATTCAGTGACGATATGCACCATGTCGAGATCAACCACCGGAAAGATTTCCTGCGGCAGTTCGCGCCAGGCCAGTATCCCCATGATCATGACAATGACCAGACTCAGGTTAACGATGAGCGGATTGTTGATGGAAAAACGGATCAGCGGCATGCGGTATTCCCTGATTATCCTTGTACGGCCAGGCGCGATCGCCAGGTTATGCCTTTACTTTGCTGCATGTGGATTCATGATTCAGGAAAATGTGCGATCTCCGTAACAGACCGATTACCGGGTCGTCACCTTCTGGCCGTCCACCAGGGCCGCGACATCCCGTTCGACTATCGTGGTGCCGGCGTTGATCCCCGTGACGGACTGGAGATCCTCGTGTCTCACAATCGTCTTGACGGGAACACGCTGCAGATGATCATCCTCTATCCTGAACAGATAACTGGCGCCCTCGTCATAGAGGATGGCCGAGATTGGCACTACAGCCACATCGTGCAATACCTGTCCCGGCAGGCCGACCTCGGCCAGTTGCCCGGGGATCAGGCCTGTGCCATCGATGCGGATTCGAATCGCATGGGTTAGGGTATCGGTCTGCGGATCGGATTCAATGGCGACCAGGGTCCCCGATAGCGTCGCCCGGTCGGTGACCACCTCGACTTCCATGCCCAGTTGCAGGACGCCAACCATGGCACTGGTCACCTCGAGATACAGGTCGAGTTCCTTTAACTGCACGATTTCAACAGCCACCTGCCCGGCATTGGCATAATCACCGGCTTCATACATAACCTTGTTCACGGTAGCCGGGAACGGCGCCACCAGCCGCGTGCGCTCCAGGTTCCTGGCCGCCTGACTGACCAGGGCCTTTTTGGCCTGCAGTCGGGAGCCGGCGGTCTCGACACTGTGCCGCAGGCGGGACTCCTCGGCCTTGAGTTTCAATACCCCTTGCATGGCACTGTCAAAATTGGACCGGGAGGCGAGGGATTCCTGCCCCAACCGTTGCAGGCGCTCCACTTCGCGTTCCTGCAGCTTGCGCTCTTCGATGATCAACGCCAGCAGGCTGCGATCACGCGCGATGGCCTTTTCCTCCTGCCGTAACATGGCCAGGGCCTCGCTGTGCTTGTCGATAAAATCCCCGTCATCAATCTGTAGCAGGATATCGCCCGCCTCAACCCGGTTGCCAGGCTCGACAAAGCGCTGCATCACGCGACCGGACAGTTCGAATCGCAATTCCGCATGGCGCGCGGGTTGCAGCTTGCCCGTCAGCACGGTGACCGGTTGAATATCCATTTTCTGGACCTGGGTGGCCAGCACCCGCGCCACGGGCAGGGGCCTGAGTTCAGCCTTGGATTCCGGCCGGCTCCAGATCAGCAGCAGCACCAGAAGGATAGAGACAACAATCGCGGTTAATATCTTCATAAACAGCTTTAAGTATAAGAACTAATAACAGTACAGGCACAGGATTTTCCAGAACTGCCGTAGACCCCAGATCGGATAACATGACCA
>JBFGPT010000400.1:0-1782 GCA_041564575.1 Gammaproteobacteria bacterium
CTTCTGGTACATGCCACATGCTTCATTAATCCTGTACACGGGGCACCATCTGACTTCTGGCGATTTACGCCCGAGGCCCTGGATTATCTGGTAAACAAAAAGGCAACTGTCGTAGAGGCTGCCGGCTGGGGCAATGTATTCATTTGGGGTTTTTTCGCGCTGGGTCTGAGATATGAAAAGATTCCGAATTGCAAATATCACCCTTTTAACTGGTTGGCGACGTTCAACCAGGCGAGACTTCCGGTAACCACCTGGGTAGTGGCAAGAAAAAACAAAAGTTGATATATCTCTGCAATGCTCAACGGAACTGTCGGCATCTATAGTTCATGAATTTCTACCAGACCCTGTTTATCGCCACTGCCCTGTCCCTGCCGCTGATTGCATTGCTGGCCGTACTCAGGGCCGTGATTTGTGCATACCGGTCATCCCGGGCAAAGCATACGATATTCCTGGTGCTGTCCATTGCCGGTATCCTGTTGATGCTGGCCCTGCTGGCAGCCGCTGTAATCGCCTGGTTTGGCTACGCGGTCGGGCATGGCGGCAAGGACATGACGACCGACCTCATCCTGCTGGCCGTGACGGGCATACCCATCTACGGCCTTGCCTGTCTAATCTGGTGGTTATGCCGCCGTGCTGAAAAACGCCTGGCTCAACAGGAATTAAAAATCGTTAAACCGTCACCCTGATCAAGGATTAAATAATGGAACTGGACTCCATCGTGCCATTCGGCCGCTCCCTGGATGAATATAAGCGCATGTTCGCACTTACGGATGCCGATCTGGACGGGCCGCTCATTGATGTGGGAGACGGACCGGCCAGCTTCAATGCCGAAATGGCGGCGCGGGGCCGGAGGATTATGTCGGTTGATCCGATTTATGTGCTGGACGCGGGTGTTATCGAAAAACGCTTCTATTCGATGGTCGACGACATCATCGGCCAGGTCAAGGCGACACCGGACGACTGGGTCTGGTCATACCATGCGTCGCTGGAAGATCTCAGGCAGAACCGGCAGATCGCGCTGCAACGTTTTATCGCCGATTATGAATCCGGCAAGGCCGAGGGCCGTTATGTGACCGGCGAACTGCCCCACCTCGATTTTCCCGATCAGCAATTCCGGCTCGCCCTGTGTTCGCATTTTCTGTTCCTGTATTCCGATCACCTGGGTTACGAATTTCATCGTGCCTCGGTGTTCGAGATGCTGCGCGTGGCGCGTGAGGTTCGGATATTCCCGCTGTTGACGCTCAGGCATGAAATCTCTCCCTGCCTGCAGCCGTTAATCGATGAGCTCGAATCAGCAGGTTTTTACACCAGCACTGAAGCGGTCGACTATGAATTGCAGCGGGGCGGGACGCACATGTTGAGGATTTTACCTGCCGCTTAGGCCGCACTTACATGCTGTTTAATTTCGCCCGATTACGGTATACATTCTCTGTATGGCGATACTCAATGTACATTATTTCTCCTACGGATCGAACATGTCGATCCGGCGTCTGCGCGAGCGCGTACCCGGCGCCGGGCGCATCGGTACCGGCGCCCTGCAGGGACACCGGCTGGCCTTTCACAAGATCAGCTCGGACGGTTCGGCGAAATGCGATGCCGTCGAGACCGGCGACCCCGCCGATATCGTGCACGGTGTCGTCTTTACACTGTCGGCACGGGAAAAAAACGTCCTCGACCAGGTTGAAGGCAGCGGCTACGGGGTAAAAGACGTGCGGATCAAACTCGAACAAGGCGGTATCATCGAGGCCTATACCTATTATGCAACACGGATCGACCCCGCCC
>JBFGPT010000401.1:0-1773 GCA_041564575.1 Gammaproteobacteria bacterium
CAGCAGTTCCAGCACGATCTTCTGGGAGTGCAGGGCGCGTTCGTTATTGCTGGTGACCTTCATGTCCTCGGACGGTTGCCTGCAGCAGGAGGGTGCCAGTACCCGCTCACCGTCAATCTCGACCATGCAGGCACGACAGTTGCCGTCCGGTCGGTAACCTTCCTTGAAGCACAAGTGGGGAATGTCCACGCCGGCGCGCTTGGCGGCCTGCAGGATGGTTTCATCGCCATAGGCCTCGACGGTTTCGCCGTTCAGCGAAAACTTCGTAACCTTTTCATTCATATAGTCTGGATTCGCTGCCATCTGTCACAACCTTCATTCAAATTCATCAGGGAAATATTTTATAGCGCATCGCAATGGATTGGGCGCCGCCTGTCCCAGGCCGCATATCGATGCATCCTCCATGGCCTTTGCCAGTTCTTCCAGCAAGGGCTGGTCCCAGTTTTTCTGTTCCATGAGTTTTGCCGCCTTGGCTGTACCGACCCGGCAGGGCGTGCATTGCCCGCAGGATTCATCCTCGAAAAACCGCATGGCATTCAGCGCCATGTCCCTGGCCTTGTCCTGATCGGACAGGACAACAATCGCCGCTGAACCGATGAAACAGCCGTGTTCCTGCAATGTATCGAAGTCTAGCGGCACGTCTCCGAGCGAGGCCGGCAGGATGCCGCCCGAGGCGCCACCCGGAAAGTATCCGTAAAATTTGTGACCGTCGAGCATGCCGCCGCAATATTCCTCTATCAGCTCGTTCATGGTGATGCCTGCCGGCGCCAGGTGTACCCCGGGCGTTTTGACGCGGCCACTGACGGAAAAGGAACGCAAACCCTTGCGGCCATTGCGGCCCTGCGCGGCAAACCAGTCGGCACCGTTTTCGAGAATATCCCGGACCCAGTGCATGGTCTCCATGTTCTGTTCCAGCGTCGGCCGGCCGAACAGGCCCACCTGGGCGACGTATGGCGGGCGCAGACGCGGCATGCCCTTTTTGCCCTCGATGGATTCGATCATCGCCGATTCCTCGCCGCAGATATAGGCGCCGGCACCGCGCCGCAGGTAAATCGGCGGCAATTCACAGGGTGGGTTGGCCTGCAGGTCCTGTAATTCCTGTTCCAGCATCTTGCGGCAGCCGGCATATTCATCACGCAGGTAGAGATACACGGCATCGGCCTCGATGGCCCAGTGCGCGATCAATGTGCCTTCGATGAAGCGGTGCGGGTCACGTTCCAGGTAATAGCGGTCCTTGAAGGTACCGGGCTCGCCTTCATCGATGTTGATGGCGATCAGTCGCGGTTTCGGCTGCTCGCTGAGGATGCGCCATTTGCGCCCGGTCGGGAAGCCGGCGCCGCCGAGGCCGCGCAGGTTGGAATCCTCGAGGGTCTTGATGACCGTTTCACGATCATGCTTGCCAGACAGGCAATCTTTCAGGGCCTGATAGCCCCCGGCTTTCACATAGTTCTCGAGGTTGACATACGATTTCGGTACTGCGGCTGCAATTTGTTTACCGGCCAGGGCGTCTTCGACCTTGCCGCAATCCGCCTTCTCTATCGGGTTGGTGCCGACTACGGCCACCGGTGCATCCGCGCAACGTCCGACGCAGGGTACGGGCTGGATACGCACCTTGTCATGACCGGCTGTTTCCAGATCCTTGATCAGTTGCCTGGCGCCAAACATATCGCAGGCCAGCGATTCGCAGACCCGCACGGTGACGGGTGGTGGGGGTGTCTTGCCGGGCTTGATGACATCGAAGTGATGGTAGAAGGTCGCGGTCTCGTAGACCTC
>JBFGPT010000402.1:0-1740 GCA_041564575.1 Gammaproteobacteria bacterium
ATCGTCGAACGTACGACCGGTATCGAGCGGGCGGCCAAACTGTTCTATCCGCAACGCAATCCAAAGGACAAGACCGCGAAACTGTATGCGACCAAACTGCACCGGTTGCGGCATTGTCCCATGATCATCCAGTATCACACCCGCGAAGAGTTTTATTACAAAAAAATTCCAATCACGGTGCTGATATCCGAATATGTCGACGGCGAGAAACTGTCGGACTTTCTCGACCGTCAGCGCGGCAAGCGGCTGACGCCGTTTGAAGCCGTGCACCTGTTACATTCTCTGGCCAGTGGCATCGAACAAATCCATCAGTTACGTGAATACCACGGGGACCTGCATACCGATAACATCATCGTCAATCATTTCGGACTGGGATTCGAATTGAAGTTGATCGATCTGTATCACTGGCCTAGTCCGAAGTCGGAGAATATCCAGACCGATATTACCGACATGATCCGGGTCTTCTACGACGTTCTCGGCGGCAGTCGCCACTACCCGAAGCATCATGAGCGCATCAAGAAGATCTGTTGCGGGCTGAAAACGGGATTGATACTGAAAAAATTTCCCAGTGCCTCGCACCTGCGGGAATACCTGGAAAATATGATCTGGTAGGCGCGGTAAACCGCCTAGGGCTGTTTGGCGGAACTCAGGGTCCAGAAACCCGTGTTCAGCAGCGGCGTAAAGGTCTGGAGCGTTGTTGGTGCGCCGGGTGAGATGGTGGAGTTGATGGCGTCCTGGCTGGCGGGAGATTGCATGCGCATGATGCTGTGGGCGTGCAGCGGGAAACGCCGGTTGTCGAAACAACTGCGTTCAAAGGTGCCCCCGGTGGTGAATGCGCCGCGGCATTCGCTGCAGGCCGCGTTATCCTGCGGCTGGGTCATGAGTATCGCCAGCATGCGATCGATGTAGGGCACGATCATGCGGTGACAATAACTCACCCGGATCTGCAGCAGGTTGGCGTCCTGGATGGTGAGCCCGCCCGGCGTGATCTGGTCGCGGTACATCAGGTTGTCGTTGGGAATGATCCGGTCGCCGTTGTCGTCCAGGGCAAAGCCCGCGGCGAAGGCGTCCGGCGTCGGGTTCAAAACCTGCACCCACAGAAAACCATTGATGATTTCCTGGCGCACCATCTCCCGGGCCCAGAACAGATCCCCCTCGTTGGTGCCGATATTGGTGCTGCGCGTGTAGAGTGCCGCCAGGTTCCGGGCCAGGGCGTTTTCCATCATGATGCGATTGCCATTGCTGAAGCTGCCGGCCCGGGCGGCCTGAAAGGTGGCGTAATTCAGCGTGATCTTGGCGCGGTAGAGCAGGGCGAACTGCATACTGCCGAAGATCAGCATCAACAGCAGCGGTGTGACGATGATGAACTCGGTGGCGCTCTGGCCGGACTGGAAACGAAACTTCAGCATATTATTCAGTATAGCCGGTTCGGCCTCGTGAAAGGCAGGCAAAGGTCACATTGAGAGGCATGCGGTTACCGGTTTCACACTCAGGGGCAATCATGGTTCCGTCTCCGCGTCGCTGACCCCGAAGCCTTTTTCCATGATCTGCGACATGGCGTTGACGACAAAACGGGCGCGCTGGTTCAGCGGGTCATCGGTCTGCGAGTATTGCTGTAACTGCACGAAGGTACTGGTGGCCTGCCGCAACTGTACGATCCCAAGGTTATGCCAGGTCTTGGTGTTCCTGGGATTGCGGACAATGGATTCCTGGTAGGCGAGGATGGCATCATTCGGCCGG
>JBFGPT010000403.1:0-1728 GCA_041564575.1 Gammaproteobacteria bacterium
ACGCCGGCGACCTGCCGGCCCGCACCGCCATCAACCGCGACTGACGCCGTGAATATTACCGAGGCACAGGTATCCGAATTCGGCATGACCTTCGGTCTGACCTTGTTCATCGGCTACATGCTGTTTATCGTGTGGAAGCTGGCGCGCGATTCCAATGCCGGCAAGTTCGGTGGCTTCGTGCTGTTTTTCGTGCTCGGCTTCGGCATCTTCGCCTTCGTCGCCAAGCACCTGATCAAGTGGTCACTGAACATTTAGTATCGGGCGACCGGAACAGGCAGGCCTCTCTGTATAACAATTAAAACGTTTCCTGCAGAAATTTCGTGAACCGGTGCCAGGATTGCTTGTCCGCCTCTTCGCGATAGCGCTCGGATCCAAACACGGTAAAGGCGTGCGGCGCACCGCCGTAACTGATCATCTCATGCGGCACGCCCGCGCTTTCCAGTTCCTTGCCGAGTTGTGCAAACTCGTCCATGGTGATCGCAGTATCAGCCGTGCCGTGCAATACCAGGACACGGCCCCGGGTGTTTGAATAATCCTGGCCCTCCGGTGTTTCAAGTCCGCCATGAAAGCTGACAAAACCTTTCATATCAAAACCGGCACGTGCCATTTCCAGAATCGCCGCCCCGCCAAAACAATAGCCCATGGCGACCACACGTTCAGTATCCGCGCCGTGTTCCCGGGCGGTAGATAATGCGCCACGTAGCAGGGCGCGCATCCTGTCCCGATCCCGGTACAGTTCACCGGTGTGTTGACGTTTATCTTTCACTTCCGTCGGACGAATACCTGCGCCAAACAGGTCGGCGGCAAATACCGCGTAGCCCAGTTCCGCCAGCATCCCGGCACGCTTGATTTCATAATCGGTTAATCCATCCCAGTCGTGGACCAGCAGGACCAGCGGGGCATTGTCTGGCGCAGGGACGTAATAGCCCTCGTAACTTTTGCCATCAACCTGGTAGGTAACGACCTTGCCGTTCGCCAGCACAGTCCCGGTATGAAGAAAGGCCAGGACAAACAGCACTGGCCTGATCGTTCTGCTGATCATTATTCCGCTCCTGCCGCCATCATGGCTTCCAGAGTTTCAGCGTAGGACTTGTGCATGGTTTTATAATATTTCTCGGACATCAATCTTTTGCCCCATGCATCCAGGTCTGGATATTGAGTAATGTCAATTTCCAGAACTTCGGCCGGATCAACCGTGGCCAGCAAACAGAAATCGGCAATGGACAACTGGTCGCCGGCAATGTGAGATGATTGTTCAAGCTGCCTGTCTGCGACGCCGAAAAAACGATCAATGAATGCATAGCCATCCTTGAGAGACTGTTCATCGACTTCCATTTCAAGCATCGGTGCGAGCAACCTGTTAAACAGAACCTTGTCAACACCATTGGCCACATGGATGGCAGAGAAATCACACCAGGCATCAACCTTTGCCTGCGACTCGATATCGGCGGGATAAAATCCGGAATCGTATTTCCGGCACAGATACTTCATGATGGCGTTACTCTCGAACAGGGTGAAGCCATCCACGTCGATCGCCGGGATCTTGCCGGCCGGACTCATTTTCAGATAGTCAGCGCTCTGGGTATCACCTGCCATGGGGTTGGTTTGGATAAATTCATAAACCAGGTTCAGCGCATTCAAACAGAGGCGCACGCGATTCACTGGGAATGACACACCCAGGCCATATAATTTGATCATGATTAATTTCTCCTGCGACTGACTGGATAC
>JBFGPT010000404.1:0-1723 GCA_041564575.1 Gammaproteobacteria bacterium
GACGATTTCGGTACCGGCTATTGTTCTCTGGGCTATCTGAAGAGCTTTCCCATTGAAACCCTGAAAATCGACCGATCCTTTGTCAAGGACATCATCACGAACCCGGATGATGCCTCGATTTGCTCTGCGATTATCGCACTCGGCCACAAATTACGTCTTAACGTGACAGCCGAGGGCGTCGAGACCATGGAACAACTGGAATTTTTAATAGAACAGGGCTGCGATGAGGCCCAGGGATATTTTTTCAGCAAGCCAATGTCCGCGGTTGAGTTTACAAAATTTATTGTCAGGAACAGGGTAAAACCTTTTAGTGATCTGTACACGGCCCCTGTGAGAAAGAGCGCCTAGCAATCCCCGTATTTCAGCATCGGCAGGATATTCCCGGCTACCAACCCGCTGATAATTACTGTAAAATCCCGCCTGATTTTTTATCGGGAAAAGAACAACATGCCTGAAATAAACCCCATCGTCACCCGTATCCGGGATATGCAGCAGCGCACCAGCTTGCTCAGGGGGTATCTTTGACTACGAGGCAAAATCCGAACGCCTGATCGAGGTTCAGCGTGAACTGGAACAACCCGATGTCTGGGACGATCCCGAAAAAGCGCAGGCGCTGGGCAAGGAGCGCGCCCTGCTGGCCAATGTCGTCGACGGTCTGGACCAGTTGACTACCGGGCTGGCCGATGCCGCGGAGTTGTTGCAACTGGCCCAGGAAGACGGCGACGTCGAAACCATTGACTCCATTTCCCTTGATCTTGATGGCTTCGACAAGCACCTCTCCGAGATGGAATTCCAGCGTATGTTCTCCGGCGACATGGACGCGAACAACGCCTATCTGGATATCCAGGCCGGATCCGGCGGTACGGAGGCCCAGGACTGGGCAGAGATGTTGCTGCGTATGTACCTGCGCTGGGGAGAACAGCACCAGTTCAAAACCGATTTGATCGAGGTTTCACCCGGCGACGTCGCCGGCATCAAGAGCGCGACCATTTACTTCCAGGGCGCCTATGCTTTTGGCTGGTTGCGGACCGAAACCGGTGTTCACAGGCTGGTGCGCAAATCACCGTTTGACTCCGGAAACCGCCGGCATACCTCGTTTGCATCGGTATTTGTATCACCTGAAATCGATGACAATGTTGAGATCGATATCAATCCGGCGGATATCCGCACGGATACCTACCGCGCCAGTGGCGCCGGCGGGCAGCATGTGAACAAGACCGACTCGGCGGTGCGCCTGACACATATGCCCACCGGCATCGTCGTGCAGTGTCAGAATGACAGGTCCCAGCATAAAAACCGCGATCAGGCCATGAAGCAGTTGCGCGCCAGGTTATATGAACTGGAAATACAAAAGTTGAACGAGGAAAAACAGGCCATGGAGGAAAGCAAGGCGGACATCGGCTGGGGCAGCCAGATCCGTTCATACGTCCTCGACCAGTCCCGTATCAAGGACCTGCGCACCAATATTGAAACCGGCAATACCCAGGCCGTACTCGATGGTGACCTGGACCGCTTTATCGAGGCAAGCCTCAAGGCGGGAATTTGAGTATTATCGCCGGTAACCTGCTTGCGCGGTCAATGGCTCATGGAAGGAATGTATGTACACTTGATTAATTCTGTAACGGACCATTAGACACGAGATACAAAATGTCAGAAGAAGATTTAATTGCCGAACGCCGCAAGAAGCTGTCCGGGTTGCGTGCAACCGGGCACTCCTACCCGA
>JBFGPT010000405.1:0-1685 GCA_041564575.1 Gammaproteobacteria bacterium
CGGCGCGCTTGATGAAATCGGACCAGGTCGCATCCGGGGTCCAGATATCGTGCATAACAGCCTCGGCGTTGGACTGGTCCATGCCCAGGACCCGGGTCTGGTATAGATACATGAATGCCGACACGCGCCAGTTATAGGCACAATGGATGAAACAGTGTTTCCCCCGGTTGTCCTGCATCAGCCGAAAAAAATCATCAAGATCGGACAACTCGGGGTGCTTGAAATCGACCGGCAGGTGCCGGTACTGCATGCCCAGGGAGGTTACGATCTCCGCCTCGTCGTTGAGCGCGCCGGGCGAGTCATCGCAGGCCAGGTTTATGACCAGTTCATAGCCGGCATCGCGTATCGCCTCGAACTGTTCCCGTGTCGGCTGACCGGAACAGGCCAGCCGGGCATCGTAGGCGCGGTAATTCAGGATATTGTTCAGGCCAGGGTGCATGCCGGTGTATGCGGGTCGTACAGGGTAAGCAGTGTCTGGCACAGACGCAGCAATGCCCGGTTGTCATGTTTGCGGGCGCCCTGCATGAGAATATTCAGCTTCTGCACCAGCATGTCGATGGCTGCGCGGGACTGTGCAGGATTTAACACACCACTTTCAAGGAGCCGCTGCAAGGCGCGTATGCGGAAGCGATCCATACCCCAGTACTTCCTCGACAACTGGTCCACATGACCGCCGTACTTGGTGATCAAGGGGCGATCGATATATCCCACCAGGTAACGTGCGCAAATGCGCAGCCAAAGGTCATAGTCCTCACAGGCCGGCAGGGATTCATCGAACAGGCCGACCTCATCCAGCAGTGATCGATGTACGAGTACCGAGGACGGCGAGATACAGCATAACGACAGGCAACGCCGGAAAATATCACCACCGCTTTTTTGATGTATTCTGCGTGGATTGACCCGCACGCCGTCGCGTATCCATATCTCGTCCGTATGCAGCAGTCGCTCATGTGGATGTTCCGCCAGCCATGCGGCCTGTGTCTCCAGCTTGTCCGGGTGCCAGGCATCGTCGGAATCCAGCAGTGCTATCCACTCGCCGCCGCTGTTGCGAATACCGGTGTTGCGCGCCTTGCTGACACCGCCGTGTGATTGCCGGATCAGCGTGACGCCCGGATAGCGGCGGCGAACGCTATTCGCGGTGTCATCGGTTGAGCCATCGTCGACCACGAGAATTTCCCGTGGCGGCAAGGTCTGATCCAGGACGGAGTCCAGTGCCCGGCCTATCCACGCGACGCGGTTATAAGATGGTATGATGACACTGATATCCGGCATGCGTGGATGTCGCCCGATTGAATATAAGCATTCCATTATACAAGAATCAATGATGAATAAATTGCAGGACAAGGTGGCGGTGGTGACCGGCGCCAGTTCCGGCATCGGCCGGGCAATTGCACTGGCTTGTGCCGCCGAGGGTGCCAGCGTCGTCGTCAACTATTGCCGATCTGCGGACAGGGCGCAGTCGGTAGTCGATAGCATCAGCGATGCTGGTGGCCAGGCCCGGGCTATCGGTGCGGATATGTCGAACACCGACGATATCGATCGCCTGATTACCGAGAGCGAGCAGGCCTTCGGTCCCGTCGATGTCTGGATCAACAACGCCGGGGCCGATATCCTCACCGGCGCGGGCGCGCATCTCGACCGACGTGAAAAACTGCAATGCCTGATCGATGTCGATCTGAAAGGCA
>JBFGPT010000406.1:0-1676 GCA_041564575.1 Gammaproteobacteria bacterium
ACGGGGGTGCCGGCGGCCTCCATTCGATCCAGAAAACCACCGTAGCTGTGATCGGCGTTGAGCTTTGCGATATCGCGGTCGCGGATCAGGTACAGGTGTGAATCACCGACGCTGGCCCACCAGATTTTGCCTTTTTCCAGGATTGCCGCCACCATGGTGCAGCCCATACCCTGCAGGGCCGGGGTCTCCTTGATGGTTTCCGAAATCGAGTGATTCGCTTTCAGTACGGCCTCGTGCAGGACGTCTGAAATGGTATCGGAAGGATAATTGGCGCTGACGTGCTTGTTGAAGGCCTGTACTGCCATGTTGCTGGCAACGTTACCGGCGGCGTGGCCACCCATACCGTCGGCAACCACCACCAGTGCGGCGGGTTGCCCGTCACTGTCGGTCAGGTTGGTAATCAGGAAAGCGTCTTCCTGATAATCGCGTGCCCCATCAATCTGTGATCCGGCGAGATCGAAATTAAGACTCATATGTAATCCGATTCCTGGATGATATTGCCCGGGTTCGTTATTGTTCAGTTTCTTGCGCGCACAATGTGAAACAGCACCAGACTTCTTGTGAATATCGTACCAGTCCCATTCCTAGTTACAAAATAAATATTTGATTATGTGCCGAAAATTAAACGGAAATTCCTGCATATGCGACCCGCCCCGGTCAAGGTTCGGCAGCCGGGCGGGCGCCGCGGTCATGGTTGGCTGTACATGACTGGAGCACAGCGGAAAAGCAAGGAATTGAAAACCCTTCAGGATGAACTGAACAGTTGCCTGGCTGTGGACCGGCGCCGCCTCGGCCGCCGCCTGGCACGGCTTGATGCAGAAGACGGTGAACGGCTGCGGGCCTTGCAGTCAGAGGTCGGGCTGGCACTGCAGAGAAAATCGGAAAAATCCGCACAGCGCCCGAGGATCAGCTACCCGCCTGATCTGCCGATTACCTCGAAACTTGAGGCACTGGGGGCGGCGATCCGGGACCACCCGGTGACCGTGGTCTGCGGCGAGACCGGGTCGGGCAAGAGTACGCAATTACCCAAGCTCTGCCTGCAACTGGGTTATGGCCTGGACGCCATGATCGGCCACACCCAGCCGCGGCGCATTGCTGCCCGCACGATAGCTGACCGCATTGCTGCCGAGACCGGGATGAGCCGGGGGCAGGGTGTGGGTTTCAAGATCCGGCATACCGATCAAACGTCGCCGCTGACCTGGGTCAAGATCATGACGGACGGTGTGCTGCTGGCGGAGATCCGCAAGGACCGTTGGTTGAATGCCTACGAGGTCCTGATCATCGACGAGGCGCATGAGCGCAGCCTGAACATCGATTTCCTGCTGGGGTATCTCAAGCTGCTGTCCGCGAAACGGCCGGAACTGCGCATCGTCGTCACCTCGGCGACTATTGATGTCGAACGGTTTTCCCGATATTTCGCCAATGCGCCCGTGATCGAGGTTTCCGGCCGCGGTTACCCGGTGGACATTCGCTATCAGCCGCTGGCGGCGCAGGACGAGGAAGACGAAGTGGAGCGAGGTGACGCGCTGCTTGAGGCCGTTACGGCGCTGGGCCGGGAAAGCCAGGGTGACATACTGGTATTTCTCGACGGCGAGCGCGAGATCCGCGACATGCAGAAATTCCTGGAGAAACAGCAGTTGCCGGACACGGAGGTATTACCCTTGTATGCTCGCTTG
>JBFGPT010000407.1:0-1656 GCA_041564575.1 Gammaproteobacteria bacterium
CCGGTCCCTGACATACCGCGATGCCGTCGCCAGGAGCGCCCCGGCCGTGGTCAATGTCTATTCCAGCCGCTATTTTCAGCAACGCCCGCATCCCCTGTTCCAGGATCCGATATTCAAGCGCTTTTTCGGTGAATCGCCGCAAGAACCGAACCAGCGACGCGACAGCAACCTCGGTTCAGGCGTCATCATACGGCCCGACGGTTATATCCTGACCAGTGCGCATCTCGTCAGGTTCGCCGATGAAATCAGTATCACGCTGGCAGACGGGCGTAATGGCGATGCGAGCCTGGTCGGCCTGGATACCGCAACCGACCTGGCGGTGTTGAAAACCGATATGAGCGATCTGCCCAGTATCCCGATCGGCGATGCCGGACAGATACATACCGGTGATGTCGTGCTCGCGATCGGCAATCCCTACGATTTCGGCCAGACCGTGACCCAGGGGATCATCAGCGCCATGGGACGCAAGCGGCTCGGCATCACCACGATCGAGAATTTTATCCAGACCGACGCTGATATCAATCCCGGCAACTCGGGCGGCGCCTTGATCGATACTTCGGGGGCTATGATTGGTATCAACTCGGCCATCATCAGCAGCAGCGGCGGGTCGCAAGGCATCGGCCTGGCCGTACCGGTGAATATTGCCCTGGAGGTGATGGATCAACTCATCCTGTCGGGACGGATCGAGCGCGGCTGGCTGGGCATAGAAGCACAGATCCTGCCGCCCGATATGATCAAGGACAGCTCGCTGGAACAGGGCGGTGTCCTGATCGGCGGCATCTATGAAAACGGCCCGGCGCACCATGCCGGGGTCATGCCCGGGGACATCGTGCTCAGTATCGAGGGACAGGCCGTCGATAGTCCCCGGCAGGCCATTCGACTGATATCCGGGATCAAGCCAGGCACTCGCGTCGATGTCAGGATCCTGCGTGGCTGGGAAGAGATGACGCTGACCATGACCGTAGACAGCCGGCCCGATCTGTTGAAATAAACCCGGCCCGGCAGACGCGCCCGGACAATTGTCCGTCAATCCAGGGTAGCCAAGGCCTTTAGGAAGGTCTGGTTTTCCTCAGGCCGACCGACAGTGACGCGCAGGCACTGGTCCAGCAGTGGATGCGCGCCGTGCAGGTTCTTGATCAGGATCCCCTGTGCCTGCAGCGACTGGTGCACTTTCGCCGCGGACCGCGTGAGGCTGCGAAACAGCAGGAAATTCGCATCGCTGGGAAAGACCTTGAACGCTCCGAGCGCCTGCATGTCCCGGTAAAGCGCATCACGTGCCTCGATAATACAGGCCGCCTGCCGTTCCAGTTCGTCGTATTGGCCAAGAAAAAAATCCGCACTCTGCTGCGACAGGACGTTGATATTGTAGGGCAGACGGATCTTTTCCAGTTCCGCCAGCCAGTCGGGCGTGCCGGCCAGAAATCCCACCCGCAGGCCGGCCAGGCCGAGCTTGGACAGGGTGCGCATGACCAGCAGGTGTTCATACTGTCCGAGCCAGGGCATCACGCCCTGGTCTGAAAAAATGAAATAGGCCTCGTCGATGACCACCAGACCCGGAGCGGCCTCGATAATGGCCCGGATCGCGTCCGGCGCAAAACGGTTACCGGTCGGATTGTTCGGCGAGGCAATGAACACCACAGCCGGCGCCCGGCTGCG
>JBFGPT010000408.1:0-1646 GCA_041564575.1 Gammaproteobacteria bacterium
GCAGGTCCTTTTCAATCTCGTCATAGATCCCAAGCTGCCCGGCGTTGACGATACCCATGTCCATGCCGGCCTGAATGCCGTGGTACAGAAAGGCCGCGTGCATGGCCTCGCGCACCGGGTTGTTGCCGCGGAACGAGAAGGACACGTTGCTCAGACCGCCGCTGACCAGGGCATGAGGCAGGTTCTGCTTGATCAGGCGGGTTGCCTCGAAGAAGGACACGGCGTAGTTGTTGTGTTCCGCCATACCGGTGGCGACCGTGAGGATGTTCGGATCGAATATGATGTCTTCCGGCGGGAAGTTCACGCGATTGACCAAAATGTCGTAAGAGCGTTTGCAGACTTCGAAACGGCGATCCGTGGTATCCGCCTGACCCTGTTCATCGAAGGCCATGACCACGGCGGCAAATCCATAGCGTTTCACCAGGGTGGCGTGTTCGATAAATTTTTCCTCACCCTCCTTGAGGCTGATGGAGTTGACGATTCCCTTGCCCTGCACGCAGCGCAGCCCATCTTCCAGCACCGTCCATTTCGATGAATCGATCATGATCGGCACCCGGCTGATGTCCGGTTCGGAGGCGATCAGGTTGAGAAAATCGCGCATGAGTTTTTCAGAATCGAGCATGCCCTCATCCATGCAGACGTCGATGATCTGGGCGCCGTTCTCGACCTGTTGGCGGGCGATGTCCAGCGCTGCTTCAAGATCCTGCTCTTCCTTGATGAGTTTGAGGAATTTCGGCGATCCGGCGACGTTGGTACGTTCGCCGACGTTGACGAAATTGACCTCTCTGGTGATGTTGAAGGGTTCCAGTCCGCTCAGGCGGCAGACACGCTCGCGTTGCGGCAGTTCACGCGGCGGCAGATCGCGGATGGCATTGGCGATTTCCCGGATATGATCCGGCGTGGTGCCGCAACAGCCGCCAACGATATTGAGGAACCCGGCCTCGGCCCACTCGCGTATCTGCGGCGCCAGCGTTTCCGGGGTTTCCGGGTAGCCGGTCGGTAACAGCGGATCGGGCAGGCCGGCATTCGGATAGGCGCACACATAGGTATCCGCGACGGTGCTGATCTCCTCGATAAACGGCCGCATCAGGTCCGGGCCCAGCGCGCAGTTCAGTCCCACGGTCAACGGGCTGGCGTGACGAATCGAATTCCAGAAACCCTCCACGTTCTGACCGCTGAGTGTACGCCCGGCCCGATCGGTAATGGTGCCGGAGATCATCACTGGCAGGTATATGTCTTGTTTGGTGAATATCTCGTCGATTGCAAACAGCGCGGCCTTGGCGTTCAGGGTGTCGAAGATGGTTTCGACCAGCAGGATATCGCTGCCTGCCTCGATCAGGGCCATGACCTGAGCATGGTAGGCACGTCGCAACTGTTCGAAATTGATCGGCCGAAACGCCGGGTCATTGACGTCGACAACAGTACAGGCGCTGACCGGCATGGGACCAATGGCCCCGGCGACATAACGTTTTCTGCCATCGGTGGCCTCCGCGTCCTCGCAAGCCTGACGGGCGCAGCGTACAGCCGCGGTATTCAAATCAATACAGAGTTGTTTCAGATAATCGTTGGCCAGCACCTCGTCGAAGTAGTCCTGGTCCTTGCGCTGACCGTCCGCGATCTCGATGAAAAAATCCTGTTGTGCCAAC
>JBFGPT010000409.1:0-1643 GCA_041564575.1 Gammaproteobacteria bacterium
GCTGAGCCGTGTCAGGACAGTGTTCAAGCTCACCCCCCCTGTGATCATCAGCGGAGATAACGGCGCCGCACCCGGCATCGGTCGCGTTGAACGGGCAGACGGCGATCAATGGCTGTTCGATCTCGGTTGCCTGTTTGAGCACCACCCCGGACATCGCCGCCTGGGCGTGGAACTACACCGGGAACGGTTGGCACTGGCCTGCGACCGGGCCGCCGAAGTCCTGGAACTCCAGGGACACGGGATCCGGGCATCGCGGGATGCGCGTTCGCCGGCGGCCTGGATACAGGCCTATGCCGTCGACGGCCTGATACCCATCATCAATCTCGGGAAAATCTGGAAGTTATCCCGCACTCTCCGTTAGCCAGGCAGGACATGATCTGCAAGGCGCCGTAATACACGGGGTTGGCATGGACCATGCAACTCTTTCCGTGATGTCTTCTAAATCGACAATTTTTTGACTGAATTCGAACAGGAGGAGGTTATGACGAATCTGGCACATGAAACGGTCACCGTGGATGACTACATGCAATGGGTGACCTTCCGCCTGGCCGACGAAATCTACGGCGTAAACGTGATGCAGGTGCAGGAAGTATTGCGCATGAAGGATATCGCCCCGGTACCGGGCGCGCCGGATTACGTGCTGGGGATCATCAACCTGCGCGGCAATGTCGTGACCGTGATCGATGCCCGCAAGCGATTCAGGCTTACCGACAGCGAACCGGACGATGCGACGCGTATTGTGATCATCGAGGTGGATGGCCAGGTCATCGGCATGCTGGTCGACAGCGTGGCCGAGGTCATCAATCTGCGGTCTTCCGATATCGAAGCCTCACCGAACCTGGGCAAGGACGAAAATGAACATTCAAGATATATACAGGGTGTTTTCAGCCGCAAGGATGACATCTTGATACTGATAGACCTGAACAAGCTGTTTGCCGATACGGAACTGTAAGGGGCCGGCAGCTTTCAGAGATAACACTATATGAGCATATTCCGCGATATCCGGCCGGCACAGAAAGTCATCGCGCCGCAATCTTCGACGCACCCGCGGATTACGCAAAACAAGGATAGCAAGAACAAGAAACGCAAACCGGAAAACAAGAAGAACAAACCGGATGACGATCACAAGGTCGATGAATTTATCTGAGGACAGAGGCGGACAGTCATGACATTTTCATTTGCGAATATCCATATTGAAATCTTCATGCTGCTCGGCATGATGCTGGTGTTTGCCCTGGTCCTGCAGCAACAGGACAGAAAGATGCGGGCTTATGAAAAGCGCCTCAAGATCATGAAGAGCGATTTTCAGGCGCTGTTGCTCTGTTCACGGGGCGTCGGGGATCGACTGAATTGCCAGCAAAGGGAATTCAAGAGCCTGATCGATCGGCAGGACCGCCTGGAACTTGGCGACCATGGTGAACCGTCCTACCGCCAGGCCGCGGCCCTGCTGGAGCGCGGCGCCAGTTGTGACGAGATGGCCGATACCTGTGACCTGACCGAGGCGGAAGCCGAGCTCATCGCGCAGCTCAGCCAGTCCCGTCGGAACCCCCGGAAAATGGACCTCGTCGCCTGATACCAGCCTATTGCGGCCCGCGCGGGCTTTCCTCATTGCACCGGGCGTTATTATTCAGTACCCTCCTGCA
>JBFGPT010000410.1:0-1641 GCA_041564575.1 Gammaproteobacteria bacterium
CCGCATCGTGTTGCCGATCTACGGCAACGGCATGTGGTCGATGATCTACGGCTACATTGCCCTCGAACAGGACTTCAATACCATTGCCGGCGTCACGTTTTATGAACATGGGGAGACACCGGGGATCGGCGATCAGATCCTTGACCCCGACTGGCTTTCCGGGTGGCGGAGAAAGCGGATCCATGACGACACGGGCCGGCTGATGATCCATGTCGGTGATCCGGGTGCTGGTGACAGCGACAAGGCGGTATTCCGTATCGATGGCATCACCGGCGCCACGAACACGGTCAGCGGCATCGAACGTCTGCTCCAGTACTGGCTCGGGGACCATGGATACGGACCCCTGCTTGAAAAATGGCGAAGCGGGCAGTTGCGATGAACAAAAGTGCACTGACCCAACCCATACTCCGTGACAATCCGATCATGGTGCAGGTGCTCGGCCTCTGCTCCGCGCTCGCGGTAACCCAGTCCTTGTTGCCGGCCCTGATCATGAGCATCTCGGTGATCACGGTCCTGGGATTCTCCAGTTTCGTCATCAGCCTGTTGCGCCAGGTCATGCCCCACAGTATTCGCCTGATCCTGGAAATGACCATCATCGCGTCGATGGTGATCATCGTCGACGAAGTGATCAAGACGGTTGCGCCAGAGGTTTCCCGCATGCTGTCGGTGTTTGTGGGTCTGATCATCACCAACTGCATCGTGCTGGGTCGGGCGGAATCCTATGCCCTGCACAAACCCCCGGCGCAGAGCGTTCTGGATGCACTGGGTAATGGCCTCGGTTACGCCCTGATCCTGTGTACGGTGGCGGCGGTACGGGAACTGCTGGCCCAGGGGACCGTGCTCCAGTATCCGGTGCTGGTCACCACTGCCAAGGGTGGCGAGTATCACGCCAACGAGTTCATGCTGCTGCCCGCCAGCGCGTTTTTTATCATCGGTGTCCTGGTCTGGATCATCCGGGCTGTTGCAAGGCGAAACATGACTGGTGCCGGGGAATCCCGCGATGGCTGATTACCTCAACCTGATTATCCGGACCATGTTCGTCGAGAACCTGGCGTTGTCGTTCCTGCTCGGAATGTGCACCTATATCGCTGTAAGCAGGAACATCCGTACCGCCGCGGGGCTCGGTCTCGCGGTGATTGTCGTCGAGACCATCACGGTGCCGATCAATTACCTGCTCTACGAATACGTGTTGCGCCAGGGGGCGCTGGCCTGGATGGGCCTGGCGGCCCTGGATCTCTCCTACCTGAAACTGGTGACGTTCATCGGTGTCATCGCCGCCATGGTACAGATACTGGAAATGACCCTGGAGAAATATTTTCCGCGCCTGTTCCAGGCCCTTGGAATCTACCTCCCGCTGCTGACCGTGAACTGCGCCATTCTTGGCGCCTCGCTATTCATGGTGCAGCGGAATTACCGATTCGAGGAGAGCGTCGCCTATGGTTTCGGGGTGGGTTGCGGCTGGGCGCTGGCGATTATCCTGTTTGCTGCGATTCGTGAACGAATCGGCCAGTTCGATGTGCCGAAGGACCTGCAGGGAGTGGGTCTCGCTTTCATCGTTACCGGCCTGTTGTCTCTCGGATTCTCGGGCCTGACCGGGATGGTTTTCTAAAGTGTCCTTTCTCGACCAGCTGTTTTTCAGCG
>JBFGPT010000411.1:0-1610 GCA_041564575.1 Gammaproteobacteria bacterium
CGGTATTGCGGATGGTGCAACTGTGGCAGGACTTTCAACAGGCCGGTATCGCCGTGCGCCGCCTGGGCGATATCCTCAATGCCCGGCCGGAACCCGGATACCAGGCCGGGCGCGCCTCCTTGTCCACCCTCAAGGGGCAGGTGAGTTTCGATAATGTGAGTTTTCGTTATACCCCCGATAGCCCGGAGGTATTGCACAGCCTGACCCTGAATGTCCCCGCGGGGAATGTGATCGGCATCGTCGGCCGTTCAGGTTCCGGCAAGAGTACGCTGTCGCGTTTGATCCAGCGCCTGCATGTGCCGCAATCCGGCCGCGTGCTGGTGGATGGCGTCGATCTGGGCATGGTCGATACGGTCTGGCTGCGGCGGAATATCGGCGTCGTCCTGCAGGAGAACATGTTGTTTAACCGCACTATCCGCGAGAACATCTCGCTTGGTGATCCGGCCATGCCCATGGAGCGCGTGGTACAGGCCGCGAAGATGGCCGGGGCGCACGAATTTATCCTCGAGTTGCCGCAAGGCTATGACCATCCGGTGGGCGAACATGGCGGTAACCTCTCCGGAGGGCAACGCCAGCGCATCGCGATCGCCCGCGCCCTGATCACGGATCCACGCATCCTGATCCTTGACGAGGCGACCAGCGCCCTCGATTATGAATCGGAGCGCATCGTTCACGACAACATGCGTTACATCTGCAAGGGCAGGACCGTCTTCATCATCGCCCACCGCCTCAGCGCCGTGACGCACGCCGACCGCATCATCGTCATCGACAGGGGCCGTATCGTGGAAGTCGGCACGCATGCGCAGTTGATGGAACAGAACGGCTACTACTCGAGGCTGTACCAATTCCAGGGAGGACATCATGAATGAGCCGCAACACGATTACCGTGAACTGAAAGCCTGGCAACTGGCCATGGACCTGGCCGAGGACTGTTATCGTTTGATCAAGCAGTTTCCCAGTGTCGATCGATATGGCCTGGAGTCGCAAATCTTCAACACCGCCCTGGATGTACCCGCACAGATCGCCGCTGCGTATACAGGCGGGCAAATCAATCCGGACAAGCTGATCGCGGCCTTGTCGGGGATCAGGCAACTGCAAACCCTGATACAGATCGCCGGCAGGATCTACTATTGTAACGGCGATCAGATGACACGCATGCTGAAACAATCCGAGATCGTGCGCCTGACGCTGACGCGCATGTCGCGATCTGTAGTCAAGGTTGCCAGCGAATGCAAACTCACTCCGCTGTGAAACCGCTGTACCCGGAATTCCTGCCGGCGGTGCTGGAAATCCAGGAAACGCCGCCGTTGCCGCTGAGCCGTTTTATCCTCTACGCCATCCTGCTGTTTTTCAGTATTGCGGTTGCCTGGGCCTGTATCGGCGAAGTGGACATCGTTGGCGTGGCACAGGGCAAGATTGTCCCCGGCGGACGGGTCAAGATTATCCAGCCGCTGGAGACCGGTGTGGTTAAAACGATTTACGTTACCAATGGTCAGCATGTGATGGAGGGCGAACCGCTCATCGAGCTCGACACCACGCTGACCGGTGCGGATTCAGACCGGGTCCGTGAAGAAATGATGGCTAATAAACTCGACCGTGCCCGCTTGTTA
>JBFGPT010000412.1:0-1578 GCA_041564575.1 Gammaproteobacteria bacterium
CCAGCCGACCGCCTTGCCCGCTGCCAGGTGGCGGGCGGTGCAATCGATAAGCGCCGAATCCTCCAGCGTTTCATAGCGGGCACCGGCCTGCCGCAGCGCGGTTCCGATTTCAGCGTCTGAAAATTCCGGACCGAGATAGCAACCCTGCATGGCGTCCGTCTCGTTCACGGTCCTGGGATTGCCGAGAAAATGATACCAGGCCGTCAGGGCCGCGCCGATGGCGCCACCGGCATCGCCGGCCGCCGGCTGGATCCAGATACGCTCGAAGATGTTTTCACGCGCCAGTTTGCCGTTGGCGACGCAGTTCAGTGCGACGCCCCCGGCCAGGCAGAGGTGCTTGCTGCCACTGTCCTGCCGCAGGCTGGCGGCAAGTTTCAGAACGATATCTTCCGTGACCGCCTGGATGGAAGCGGCCAGGTCCATGTCGCGTTGCCTGATGGCCGCATCCGGCTGCCGTGGCAATCCACCGAACAGATCATCAAATTTAGTGCCGGTCATGGTCAGACCGGTGCAATAGTCGAAGTATTCGAGGTTCAGGTGAAAACTGCCGTCAGGTTTGATATCGACCAGGTGTTCGCGGATCGTTTTTTCATGGACTGGCCGTCCGTACGGTGCCAGGCCCATCAGCTTGTATTCGCCGGAATTGACCTTGAAACCGGTGTAATAGGTGAACGCGGAGTAGAGCAGTCCCAGTGAATGCGGGAAATGAATCTCGCGGTTGATCGTGACGCGATTGTCGACACCGTGTCCCGCGCTGGTCGTCGTCCATTCACCGACACCATCCATGGTCAGCACCGCGGCCTCGGCGAACGGCGAGGCGTAAAAGGCGCTGGCCGCGTGACTCTGGTGATGTTCGGTAAACAGCAATTTGTTTTCCGCGTCGAACGCGGGACAGAAGCGGCCGATCTCCCCGGCCAACAACCTTTTCTGAAACAGTTTTTCCTTGAGCCAGAGCGGCATGGCCTTGTGAAATGACCGGAAGCCTTTCGGCACCGTGGCCAGGTAGGTCTCGACGATGCGGTCGAATTTCAGGAACGGCTTGTCATAGAAAACAACGTAATCGATGGCATCCAGAGTGCACGCTGCCTGCTTCAGGCAATAGTCCAGGGCCTGGCGTGGGAAACCGGCATCGTGTTTGCGCCGGCTGAAACGTTCCTCCTGGGCGGCGGCGATGAGGACACCGTCCTCGACCAGCGCGGCAGCACTGTCGTGGTAGTACGCCGAGATACCGATAATCTTCACGCCCAGGGCCAATACCTGATCATGGGTGAATGTTTAACGGCATCTTGCAAAACACCGGTCATCTAGAACAGGGTATAGATAAACGGCGCCACGGCGGAACCTTCAGCAAGCACGATCAGACCGCCGATCAGAAAGAGGACAATGAAGATCGGCAGTAACCAGAATTTTTTCCGGGCCTTCATGAAGGCCCAGAGTTCCTCGATGAATGTCATCTTGCGTGCGTCTCCTAGAATTGCATTCGAATGCTATCGGGTTCCGGCCCGGGGGGCTCTCGCGTGATCCAGTAGCTCGGTGCGGCGGGATCGGCCCGACGCCGCAGCGGATCCTTGCCGAACA
>JBFGPT010000413.1:0-1565 GCA_041564575.1 Gammaproteobacteria bacterium
CCAGGTAGTAATTGGCCTCGTCGACATGCTGGCCCGTGTTGGTCAGGCGTGTGAAGTAACGTTCCGAGTCTTCCAGCCGGCTTGCCTGCAGGTACAACAGACCCAGGGCATACAGCACATCGGCATTGTTGGGCGCCTGCGTGGCCAGTAACTCGAATTCACGCCGCGCGGCGTCGAACTGCTTGGTATCGGCAAGCAAGCGCGCATAGATCAGGCGCAGGTTGAAGTCGTCTTCCTGCTTGTTCAGATTGTCTTCCAGCCAGGTGATGGCTTCGGCGGTCTTCTCCTGGCGCTGCAGGATGGAAACATAACTGAGGGCGACGTTGGTATTCCCGGGCATCAAAACCATCACGCGCTCGAGCAGGCTGCGGGCCTTGTCCAGGTCTCCGAGACGGGCAACGACATGCGAATAGGCAAACAGCGCCTGGGCATCGTCCTGCCGGTCGGCCATCAGCCGCTCCATCACGGCGATTACCGCGCCCTGGTCTTCCTCGCGCCCCAGCATATTGGCGATCATCCACAGTTTCTGATCGATCATGCCGTCGCTGTTATTCAGCAGGATGTTCAGGTGTTCCAGCGCCTGTTCGATATCGCCGTTGCGAACCGACATGACGGCGAGGACCTGGTGGGCATCGGCACTCCTGGGATCGATCTCGATCCAGAGTTCGGCGGCTTCACGGGTCGCCTCGTCATCCCTGGCATAAACCGCGATACGGGTGGCGCGCTCGACGACTTCCGGATCCCGGGTCTTGCGCGCCAGTTCCATGTAATTGTCGACCGAGATATCCAGCATGCCGCGGTGGCCGGCGATCTCGGCCAGCAACAGCTTGTAGAGGATTTCGTCGGTCAGCTTGACACTGGGCCGCGGCGGCGGGGTGTAAGGGGCCTCGGCCACATCACGCCCGGGGGTGTCGGCAGTCCGGTCCGGTACCTGTTTTTGCGGCTCGACCATGACCTGCTCAGGGGGAGTCTCCACCGGCACCGTGGTACAGGCGCTCACCAGCGCCAGCAACACGCCCGCAAAGACCTGCCTGCCGCGGGACAACCAGTTGTTTATTGTAAGAAAACGCATACGCTAACCTTAACGGGGAATTACCGGGTTTGACAATAATATATTAACGTCAGTTCGATGGATTCGTTGAGTCCGCCGATCCGGGGAAAATGGCTGGAAATGGCACATTTTCCCGGCTGATCCGCCCCGGCCGGGTGGAAAACGGCTGATTTGAAACCGGATTTTGCATATTCTTGTGCATATGAAACAGTTGAACTCAAACCATTCAACGCGCCCATGAGCATCCTTGCCTGCGGCCTGAACCACGCCACAGCGCCTGTGGAACTGCGCGAACAGGTGGCCTTTGCCCGTGACATCATGGGAGATGCGCTGAAGGACCTGACCGGCACGGGCGAAGTCCGGGAGGCCGCCATCCTCTCGACCTGTAACCGCACCGAGCTGTATTGCTCGCTCGAGGATCACAACAGCCAGCGGCCGCTGCAATGGCTGTCCGATTTTCATGGCATCAGGCATGATGACATCAAACCTTATTTGTACGCACACCCCGATGCCG
>JBFGPT010000414.1:0-1521 GCA_041564575.1 Gammaproteobacteria bacterium
CCTGGCCCTTGCTGTGCATGATGGCCAGCATCAGGCTGGCCTCGTCATCGCCCTGCGCGGAAAGTTCCTTGTAATGTTCGTAGGCTTTCTCGAAATTGCCTTCGTTGTACAGCGATTCCGCCGACTGCGGCGTGGCGTTGTGTGACGGCCGGGGTGGCGGTGCTTCCGTAACGGCCGCAGGCGGCGTCTCCGGTTTGCCTTCTTCCGCTTCTTTTTGTTGTTTGGCGATGGATTCTATCTTTTCCATGAATTTCGCCAGTTCCGGGTTTTCCGATTCCGTAACGGTATATTCCTTGCCGCCCAGTTTATAGGTGATGGTTTTCTCTTCTTCTTCGGCCTGAACGGGAAAAATCGCGAGACCCAGGGATAAAATGAGTAGTTTTTTCATGATGTCAGGTTCTTTTGACTGCAATCTGCCTGGTAAAGATTATAGCTGTGCTGCCCCGCATTGCGCAGCAAAAAATCCCTGGAATCGTGTCGGGCTATTGAATCAGGAAAAAATAGCGCAATATAACCAGGATATACCCTATACAAGATCAGGCGGTATCCAAGATGGACAACAGCGACCCCGTGACAAGGCGTAATCTCCGGCTGGCAGGCATGGTAGTGCTGGTCCTGCTGCTGATTAATTTATTCCTCATGTTTTACTGGGATACCGAACCGGATGTCTACGATGTTCGCGCAGTCGCCGTCGAGCAAAACGACGGTGCGGAAGAACTGGTGACCGGTTATATCACCACCGCCACCCTGATCCATACCGGCGACGTGTTGCTGCACAAGCGCGGCGGTTTTCTCAGCAATGACATCATGCCGCCGGGCGTGATCATGGATAACATCCCGAACTGGGAATATGGCGTAATCACCCAGATGCGCGATCTGGCCCGGGCCCTGCGCAATGATTTCAGCCGCTCGCAAACCCAGTCCACCGAGGACGTGGACCTGGTACTGGCTGACCCGGATTTTCACATTGATACGGTGTCCTGGATCTTTCCCGCCAGTGAACGCAAGTATGCCAGGGCACTGGACGCCATACGCCGCTACCAGCAACGCCTGAAAGACCGTGGCATGAGCGAAGCCCAGTTCTACGCGCGCGCGGATAATCTGCGTGACTGGCTGGCGATCGTTGAGAAACGGCTCGGCAGCCTGTCACAACGCCTGAGCGCCAGCGTCGGCCAGATCCGTATCAACACCGATCTGCAGGGCGATGCCGAGGCGACCCAGTCCACGGCCAAGCCCCGGCAGATGATCGTCAAGACGCCGTGGCTGGAGATCGACGATGTCTTCTACGAGGCACGCGGTTCCGCCTGGGCCCTGCTGCATTTTCTCAAGGCCATGGAACTGGATCTGCACGAGGTGCTGGAAAAGAAAAACGCCCGCGTCAGCCTGCGCCAGATCATCCGCGAACTGGAAGCAACGCAGGACACCGTGTGGAGCCCGATGATCCTGAATGGCAAGGGTTTCGGTTTTTTGACCAATCATTCACTGGTCATGGCCTCGTATATCTCCCGCGCCAATGCCGCG
>JBFGPT010000415.1:0-1508 GCA_041564575.1 Gammaproteobacteria bacterium
ATGTCTTCTGCCGCCACATGACACTGGTGTCTTCCGCAACAGCCGCCTTCAGCATCTCGATCAGCGGGTAGGCGCGTACCGCCAGTCCGACCCGGGGAGCGCGGTCCTTGTCATCCTCGTCGGGGGCCTTGTCCGCCTCCTCCGTAGTTTCCTCCAGCGCCTCATGCAGGCGCTGCAGCGCGGCCGGAATATGCTCGGCCGTGATACCGCCGGGAATATTACCGGTCTGGCCCATGAGTCGCAGCAGGCGGCGGGCGATGTCACCAAACATCATGACATCGCCGGTAGCCGTGGATGAAAAAATTACCAGCATGATAGCCCTATCCTAACATTGTCATCGCAGATCAGCCCAGGCCAAATGATTCTCGCACCTGGTAACTCACCAGTTCGTTGTAACTCGCGATCAGATCCGCCAGCGAGTAACCGGCGTTGGCGGGGCTCGGATTCGGGCTGACGAATACGCGCGTGGCGCCGATCGAGTGTTTCTGCACGCCCGGCGCGATGTCGCGCTTGAGGCCCTCGGTATATTTCAGGTACTGCTTCCAGGTGCCGATGCCGTGAAACCAGGCGATACGCGGCTGGTAACGCAGCAATTTTTCCTTGAGCTGCGGCGCGCCGTCACGGTAGTCGGACACGCGCAGATCCTTGCCCATGCGCGAGGGCCGCTTGACCAGGTCGGTGAACCCGATGTGGTACTTGTCGAGCAACAGTTGCATCGCGGCGGCACCCGGTTCCAGTTTTTGACTGACCAGGCGCGAGGCGTTGAGGGCCTTCCAGAAGCGGTTGCGCGGGTTGGCGAAATAAAACCCGGCCTCGATGGACGGGATCGAGGGGTTCAGACCCACCGAGACGATCTTCAGGTCCGCGCGCAGATAGTCAGGCAGGGTTTCCATGTCACTAATATATAACGTCCTTTATTACGATCACATTGGATTATAAAGAATCACTGGCGTGTGCGGCGATTTCCCGAATAAATGAAAATAGTGCGTGCATTTCGGAAAAGCTGTGTTAGAGTGCGCCCACCTTGTGACACCCCCCGGGGTGCACAGAGCGTCATCTTTAGTTGCAAGTCTGCCGCATTTGCCTTGCCGTTCCAAAACCGCATCGCATACACCAGGCATGGCTGCCCTCCCCTCCCGGAGCGCCAATTACTGCATGCCGCATTTACCGGCAGAGCAATCCAGCAGCCCATGAATCCAGAGCGATCCGGGCCGATTTCACTAGCCTACCCAGCGTCACTCGAACGCCTGTGGCCCGATGCCACCAGGATTTTGATGGACCAAACCCTGACTACAGGAACTGAATTAAAATGACATTTAATACTCTCGGATTATCCGAACCCCTGCTGCGCGCGGTGCGTCACAGTGGCTACAGCACGCCGACCCCGATCCAGATAAAGGCTATCCCCGCCATTCTCGAAGGCCATGACATCATGGCCGCGGCGCAAACCGGCACCGGCAAGACGGCCGGCTTCACCCTGCCCCTGTTGCAGGTTTTAAATGAATTGC
>JBFGPT010000416.1:0-1504 GCA_041564575.1 Gammaproteobacteria bacterium
AAACCACCGGTGATCATCAATGCCTTCACCGGCCTCGGCTACGTGTTCACCTCTGGCGATGCGACAGCAAAATTACTCCGAGCCGTTTTGACTCCGGTATTGAAATTGCTGGTCGGTGGCGGCAACACTTACCTGTTGTTCCAGAATGAAGACGACATGCACACCCTCATCGACAGCGGGATCGCCAGCGAAGACCGCTGCCGGGTGATCCCGGGTTCGGGCGTGGATGTCCGTAAATTTACGGTCACAGAAGCGCCCGCCGGAGCGCCGGTCATCATGCTGGTGGCCCGGATGTTATACGACAAGGGCGTGACAGATTTCGTCAACGCAGCCAGGCTGGCCAAAGAACACCTCCCGGAAGCACGCTTTGTCCTCGTCGGGGATACGGATCCGGAAAATCCGGCTGCTATCCCGATATCACAACTGCAGGCATGGCACGATGAGAAAGTCATCGAATGGTGGGGCCGGCGCGATGACATGCCCGCGGTCTATGCGCAGGCGCATATTGTTGTGCTGCCGTCCCACCGCGAGGGATTCCCCAAGACGATCATCGAGGCGGCGGCCTGCGGCCGGCCGGTGATCACGACCGATGTACCCGGTTGCCGCGATGCGATCGTGCCGGGTGAAACCGGCTTGCGGGTGCCCGCCAAAGACCCGGAATCCCTGGCCGCAGCGATCCGGCAACTGGCGGCCGATCCGGAAGCATGCATCGCCATGGGCAGGGCAGGGCGGCAACGGGTCGAAGACAGATATTCAAGCGCGGTGATCAATTCACAAATTCTTAACCTGTATCAATGTATACTGGCCGAAAAAACTAACCGAGATACGGTATGAGCGCGAAACTTTGTCCCATCATCCTGGCCGGCGGCGGCGGTACGCGCCTGTGGCCGCTGTCCCGGCGCTATTATCCAAAACAGTTCCTGTCACTCGATGGCGGCGAGTCCATGTTACAAAAGACCCTGCTGCGCACAACGGGCATGCAGTCGGAATTCGAGGTGCTGCCGGCGACCATCATCTGCAACGAGGAACATCGCTTCCTGGTCGCCGAACACGCCGAGGCGGTCAAGCAGCCGCTGCATGAAATCATCCTGGAACCGGTCGGCCGCAACACGGCCCCGGCCCTGACCGTGGCCGCACTGCGGACGCCTTCCAGGCAGGACATCTTGTTGATGATGCCGGCCGACCACGTCATCCGTGACCTGGCGCAATTGCAGGCGGGCATCCGCACCGGCTTCAAGCTGGCCGGCGCGGGTTACCTGGTGACCTTTGGCATCCGGCCGACCCAGCCGGAGACCGGCTATGGTTATATCCGCGCGGGGGGCAAGGCACTGAACGGAGAACAACCCGCCCATGCCATCAGCGAGTTCGTCGAAAAACCGGACATGCAAACTGCCATAAAGTACCTGGAAAGCGGTCAGTATTTCTGGAACAGCGGCATTTTCATGATGCAGGCGGCTGTCTGGCTCGAGGCCATCCGGGAATACGAGCCGGACATTTACCGTCA